>DASWHX010000045.1:0-8891 GCA_036397995.1 Cyclobacteriaceae bacterium | reverse complement strand
AGTAGCCCTTGACTGGACATTTAAAATGGGCCTGGTTACAGATGACTTCCTCATTTATCTTCTCCTTATTACCCGCCTTATCGTTATGTTTATCATTTTTCAGATTGGAATTTCGGCTATTTATTATTTTGCACCTGCAGTTAAATATAAGTGGGGTTTTTTCAGCACAGGCTCCATCATTGCAACCATACTTTCCCTGGCAATTTCCTATGGCTTTTCTTACTATATAAGTCAATTCGGAACGTACAATAAATTTTACGGTTCTATTGGAGCATTAATTGCTCTTATGATCTGGTTTTTCTTCCTTTCAGTAATTATGCTGGTTGGTTATGAAGTTAATGCCAGTATCCACAAAGTACAGATGGAAGTTAAAGATTTGGAGGATGGGAAGGTTGCAGTTGTGTAAAACTATATCCTTGTACTTTACTCTTTAATAAATTCGTTTAGCGAATTGGGTTTGTTGTTATCTAATTAAAACTCTGTTCAAAAATAAAAATAATGGTTCAAAATCAATTTATCAGGTGACATCAGCGTAAAACTGAAAAGTTCCTGGTTTATCACCAAGGGATCAGTAAATCTGTGACTAAATAAATTTCAAAAAATTAACTCCGGATTCTACTAAATCTTGAGGAGGGATTCTTTTGCTATTTGCAGAGGAGGAGGGATTCGAACCCCCGGAACCTCTCGGTTCAACGGTTTTCAAGACCGCCGCATTCGACCGCTCTGCCACTCCTCTGTAAGACGGCAAAAGTAATCTGATTTTTCCGTTTTAACAAAGACAACTTTTTCCTTCAAATTTTGATATAACGGTTAGTTTTGGATCGCACGGGAAACTTTGTATTTAAATAGTTTATGAGGTTCACACTATTTTCAACCTTAATCATATTATTCCTTCACACGATACCTTAACTCGAATAGATATGATTCCTAATTTTGGAATTGACCTGCCAGCCTCTGCTCCTGGTAAATTTTTTCCAATACATTAGAGCAGGATTCCCTGAAATTGCTATTCAACATTTTAGAGTAATAAATAAATCTTATTATGGCAAAAACATCACAACAAATTGAACAGGAGTTTATCGAAGGATTAAAACTTTCAACAGGTAAGGATCTCAAGACCTGGCTTTCAATGGTTAAAAAGCAGGGCATGGAAAAGAGAAACGACATGATTAACTGGCTGAAGAAAGACCTGGGATTCGGTCACATGAATGCTTCCCTCCTGATTGGAATTTATCTTAATGATGGAAAACCGGTTTATGCGAATGCAGACAACCTGTTAAAAGATCAGTTTGAAAAGAAAGAACATCTGAAGCCCCTCTATGACCAGCTCATAAAGGAAGTTCAGAAAGAAATTAAAGATACTCAGGTTACTGCCAAGAAAACCTATGTATCGCTGCATAAGAAAAAAGAATTTGCAGCCATCAATATTAAATCCAATGAACTGCGAGTGGGAATGGATCTTGGTGACACACCCTTTAGCGACTATCTTCAAAAATCAAAACTCACAGGACCTATGCCCAGAATCTCCCATATGGTAATTATTCAGGACAAAAAAGACATCAATTCTAAGCTGCTGGGATTAATTCAGAAAGCCGATAAACGGATAAACGGCTAAGACTTTGGTGAGTATAAGAAACGTAGGTGGCAGAAATTGATGTCTTTTCCCAATTGCTCTGAAATAATAAAGTAGTGATGAAATTTCTTTCCCCACTACTCAACCTATGTTTTCTTATACAGTGTTATGGGCTTTATTAATCCGTTGCTACCGTAATAGAAATCTTAATGATATTTCTGCCAAATACAGCCCCACCACTACTAAATGTTTGTATTAATTCAACATTGTCTTTTCCAAGGAAATCTGGTTTAGGCTTATATTGATAAATTACACCAGATGCCCCTGTTGTAATTTCACTAACATCAAAGTAATTTGCCTGTTTTGATATTATTGCATCTCCTTCAGTAGGGATCGATGTTCCAATTGTATATGTATAAACATTTCCTTTGCCAATTTGGGCATTTTCAGTAATAACTTTTGTGTTTTTATCGAGTTCTGTCAATTCCTCATTTTTACAAGCAAATAACAATGATACCAGTACGATAATAATTGATTTGCGTTTCATAATATTTTATTAATAAATTCCTTCAAGTGCGGTTACATCAAAGTTACTAAATTCTCCAGTAACTCCTGCATTAAAGCAAGATAACATTATTGAATTCATATCAATACTAGTAGTAGCAGGGGTACCAGGAATATGAATAGCACCAACGCCAGTATCCCCTTCATTATTGAAAGAACCACCACATGAAATAGAACGATTGAAAAAGTCAGTATGTCTTAATCCGATTGTATGTCCTATCTCATGGGTAAAAACGTTTTCACATACATTCGTTCCAAAACTTGCTGTCGAAGTAGAAACATTGACATTTGCATAAGGATTTCCTCCCGATGGAAATCCAGAATTGCCACCAGCAGATCCACTATATTGTTGGGCCAAAATGTCACTATCATTTACGGCTGAAATACTTTGCCAGATATTAGTAACTGTTCTAAATTCCAAAGTGAAATTTAAATTTATGTTTTCATTATTATAATTCTGAATTGCCATAGTTAAGCCCTGCTGTAGTGTAGTATTGTTCATATTCATACCAATAACTCTTATTGTTCTTGGAAATGGCCCTCCAACTAAATTCGCTGTTCTATATTGGCTAACTTTTCCATTTTTTGGTAATTCATCAACCATCGATTTAAGCAAGTCTTTTCTAATTTCAATATCCCCTTCCATTAGATAATAAATATAGGTAGCTCCCCCATTCCAAATTTGGGTTTTTTCCATAACAATACCTGAACTACCAGCAAACCCTAACTGTTGGAGTAATTCGATATCTTCATTTGGCATTTCATAGTCCTCAAGTACCCTAGATGTTTCAAATACGAATTCGGTTTTTTCAACCTCTTCAATATTACATGAGAATAATATTATTCCAAATAGCACTAAGATTATTAATCTTCTAAAGTTTTTCATTTTTTCTAAGTTTTAGTTTCGCTCTACTTTAATTAAGGAGTGTTCAAGTCAAATACTTCTCCTGTAATGGCATAAAGTGTGCTTTCCTTTTAGATTTTTTCCGTAATAAAACAGGTTGTCAGAGTAGGAAAACACTCTGAACGTTAATAAATAGCACATTTTATTGCCTATAACAAGCCGTTACTCCGCAACGGAAGATTTATTAATTTTTCTTCACTAACTTGAAAATATACTCTCCTGCAAGGGAAGTGGTGCGGCTTCCCAATTGTGATTCGCTCAAAGTGAATGTCATAAGCAAGTCATTATCAGTGAGTGTAATTGTTGTTGAAATATCAGTATCCCTGTTAATCTGGGTTAGACTTTCCCCTGCAAAACTCCAGGTTCCATTTGCATTGAACGCCGGGATTCCGTTTTGAGTGGCATAGGTACCGGCTGCGGTGAATGTAATTTCAAAAAAGAAATAATCAGCGGTTACATCTTCGCCCTCCAGGGTAACTGCTGTGCCTGTATCCAGAATCCAGGTCTTTGAAATCTGGGTTTTAGCGGCATCTTGTGGACTTATCTTATTTTTATTTTTACAAGAAATGGCCGAAGCTATCAGAGAAATCGCAATCAGAAATTTTATTGTTCCAGTCTTCATAATTTTTTGTTATTTGAGCAACAAATTTAGCAAGTGTGAAGGCAAGAGAACTGGTACAAATCTCCCAAAGACTGGTATATAGGTATCAAATGTCCTATGGCGTCCGGCTTCAATAACAATTTTTGCCCCGATTACACCAATGATTCTTAAAAAATGTTAAAAACCTGAAAAAGAGGTTCACATTTTCTAATCATTTTACTTACTTTTACGGCCCATTTTGAGGAGTAGTGTGCCCGACAAAAATGCCATAACTTATGGATATAAAGATTGAAAATTTAACCAAGAACTATGGTCCACAGGTGGCCGTGGATGATATCTCCTTTGAAGTAAAGGCTGGTGAAATCCTTGGGTTTCTTGGCCCTAACGGAGCAGGAAAGACCACAACTATGAAAATGATTACCAATTATATAGCCATTGACCACGGTGATATTCTTTTGGGGGGGAAGTCCATTCTCAATGAAGGAGACACGCTCCGCAGGCATATAGGATACCTGCCGGAGCATAATCCACTCTACCATGATATGCCTGTTATTGACTACCTGAAATTTTCTGCTGCTCTGCAGGGAGTTTATAAAAGTGAAATTACAGACCGCATTAAGGAAATGGTAAAGACCTGTGGTCTGAATGCGGAAAAACACAAGAAAATTGGAGAGTTATCAAAGGGATACCGGCAGCGCGTTGGATTAGCCCAGGCCATGATACATAATCCCGATGTTCTCATTCTGGATGAACCGACCTCCGGACTTGATCCTAACCAGATTGTGGAGATCAGAAAATTAATCAGGGAAATTGGAAAAGAAAAGACAGTAATTCTCAGCACCCATATTCTTCCTGAGGTGGAAGCCACTTGTGACAGGATTCTCATCATTAACAAAGGAAGAATAGTGGCAGATGGTACTGCTGAAACCCTAAAGAAACAAGCGCATGGACAGGAATTAATAATCACAACAATTGATGAGGGCAATCCTGCGGATATAAAAAATGCATTGCTTGAGTTGAGTGCGGTTGCGTCAGTTACAAATATTGATACAAACCGGTTTGAAATTCAAAGTAAACCGGATAAGCATTCTGCCAGGGAAGTATTTCAATTATGCGTGGGAAAGGGATGGGTAATTACCGAGCTTACCCCAACCCAAACCAAACTTGAAGATATTTTCAGAAATCTTACTACTAATTAAAAGAATGAATAAATGAGACCGATTTGGATAATAGCAAAAAAAGAACTTCAATCATTTTTTGATTCACTAATCGCATACATTATGATAGTTTTGTTCCTTGGCTTCAGCGGATTTTTTACCTGGCTTTATGGTTCGGATGTATTCCTGGTGGGGCAAGCCAACCTGAATGGTTTTTTTAGCATTGCCTTTTGGACATTGTTCTTCTTCATACCTGCCATAACCATGCGAACCCTGGCTGAAGAAAGGAAAACCGGAACCATAGAATTATTATTAACCAAGGCGGTAACCGATAGGCAAGTTATCCTTGGTAAATTCCTCGCAAGTCTTCTGCTGGTAGTTATAGCCCTTGCCTTCACCCTCCCATACTATATAACACTAGCCAGCATTGGCTCAGTAGATCACGGTGCTATTCTCACAGGTTATCTGGGACTAATATTTCTGAGTGCGGCATACATAAGCATTGGGTTATTTACCAGTAGTTTAACCGGAAATCAAATTGTTGCTTTCTTATTAGCACTTTTTATAGGTCTTTTTTTCCACCTGATATTTGATGTATTGGCGGGAAATTTTACTGGTTTCACTGGACAATTGTTCACAACCTTAAGCTTGACTTCCCATTTTGATTCCATGTCAAGGGGTGTTCTTGACTCAAAGGATATTATCTATTTTCTGAGCATAATTGTGATAGGAGTTTTTCTATCTGAATTAAACCTTGCCAAAAGAAACTTAGCCAATTAGGAAATGAGAACCAAGAAATCATACTACACAACTTTAACCCTGGTGATTGCCATTATCGTTTTTATCAATTTCCTTTCTGCGGATTTTTTCGCGCGGCTGGATTTGACCGAAAATGGCAGGTACACTTTGTCCAAAGCGACCAAAGATATTATTAGCAATCTTGATGAACCGATAACTATAAGGGCTTACTTCACTGAGAACCTTCCGCCAAACATTGCACAGACACGAAAGGATTTCCGGGACATGTTGATCGAGTATTCTAACCGCTCCGATAATAATGTGGTATATGAATTTATCAATCCAAATGAGAGTCAGAAGGTAGAACAAGAGGCTAACCAGGCAGGTATTAGCCCGGTAATGATCAATGTACGGGAAAAAGATCAGATGAAGCAGCAAAAGGCATACCTCGGGGCGATTGTGCAGAAAGGAAACCAGCAGGAAGTTATTCCTTTTTTACAGCCTGGGGAAGCCATGGAATATGCCCTGACTACCAGTATCAAGAAATTATCAGTTCAAAACAAACCTTCCATTGGCTTAATTCAAGGGCATGGTGAACCTGGCGTACAAGGCATGCAACAGGCGGGTTTTGAATTGGGAGTTCTTTATAATTTTGAAGACCATGTAATGACTGATACCACCGTTATCCCCTCAAAATTCCGAACGATTGCGATTATCTCACCGCAGGATACTATTCCGCAAAGTCATTTTGTGCAGATTGACAATTTTATCCGGCAGGGGGGTCGGATACTGGTTGGAATAGACCGCGTAAACGGAGATTTACAAAATGCCTATGGTAGTTCTATGAGTACCGGATTGGAAAGCTGGCTAGCCGCCAAAGGAATCAATGTGGAAAACAAATTTCTGATTGATGCCAGTTGTGCAGCTGTTAACGTTCAACAGCAGCAAGGATCTTTCAGGTTTAACACACAAATCCAGTTTCCATATTTGCCAGTTATAAACACATTCTCTGATCATGCCATTACAAAAGGTTTAGAAGGAGTACTTTTACCTTTTGCCAGCCCGCTTACATTCAGTGGAGACTCATCTGTACAATTCACCCCTATTGCTTTTAGTTCGGCGAAATCGGGGACCGCTCCTGTTCCTGCATATTTTGATATCCAGAAACAATGGCAGGAAAGTGACTTTCCCCTGGAAGAATTGATAGTTGGAGCCACACTAGAAGGAACTATTAGCGGCAATCCGGCATCCAAAATGGTGGTAATAGGAGATGGCGATTTTCCCATTAATTCCCGCTCAGGCGGGCAGGGGCAGCCGCTTCAAAGAGACAATGTGAGCCTGTTTGTGAACAGTATTGACTGGCTCTCAGATGATACCGGGCTGATCGAGCTAAGGACCAAAGGCGTCACTTTCAGGCCCATAGATCAGATTACTGATAGCACAAAGACATTATTAAAATATGTGAACTTCCTGTTACCTATAATTTTAATAATTGCTTATGGTTTAATCAGGATGCAAATCAAAAGAAGTTTACGGTTCAAAAGAATGGAAATGAGCTATGAGTAAGATTAATAACAAAATTTTGATAGTAGTATTACTAGTGCTGGCGGGAGCTTATTTAGGGAATAAATACTTGGGCAGCAAAGGAGAAAGAAATTTCAAAAACGTTCTTGTTGATCTGGATACCGCTCTCATTGACCGGATTCTGCTTACCCCACCACCTTCCAAAGGAGGTGAAGTCCTTATTAACAAACAATCACCGGGAAAATTTACAGTAACCAAAGACAACCTTATTGATGAAGGTGATATTGGAATGATACGAAGTATGCTTTCAGCTCATATTGAGATGAAGCCCGAACGCCTGGTTTCCAACTCGTCTGATAAATGGGCGGAGTATGAAGTGAGTGACTCTACCGGAGTGAATGTGAAGATGTATTCGGGCACCAAAAAGTTGTCAGAAATTATTGTCGGGAAATTCGACTTTCAACAAGCAACCCGAACTATGTCTACAATGGTAAGGATTTCCAACGAAGAGCAAGTATATGCTGTGGATGGTTTTTTATCTTCAATATTTAATGTTGAATTCGATGCCCTCCGGGATAAAACTTTTCTGAAAGCAAACAATGATGAGATTCAATTGGTGAAGCTCGATTATCCTGCAGACTCCAGTTTTTCTTTAGCACTGGAAAATGGTGAATGGCAATTGGATGGTCAGCCGGCTGATTCCGCATCCTGCGTAAAATTTACAAACGGGTTGATGTTCCTGAATCTTAGAGATTTCGTAAATGATTTTGAACCCGCTAAAAATGAGCTGCTATATAAGCTGACCATTGAAGGAGATAGTATTAGTACAATAATTGTTGATTGCTATAAACAGTCAGATCAGTATATTCTCCATTCAACGCTGAACGAAAATGCTTACTTCAACCCTGGAGTAAATAACATTTTCGAAAAATTATTCCCACCTAAAAGCAAGTTTTATCCAAATCCCGAATAAATTCATCCTGTAATGAAGCAGGAGAATTTTTTTGAGGATGTATATGAAGTTGTGAAACTTATCCCGAAAGGACGAGCAACCAGTTATGGAGCCATTGCGCAATATCTTGGGTTGAAAAGCAGTGCAAGAATGGTAGGCTGGGCAATGAATTCAGCGCATGACAGGGACGATGTACCTGCACACCGGGTTGTAAATCGTGATGGATTATTAACTGGCAGGAATCACTTTGCCACACCGACGCGAATGGAAAAGCTTTTGAAAAAAGAAGGAATCAGAGTTAAAAATAATCAGATTTTTGATTTCCAAAAAGTGTTTTGGGATCCGATGCAGGAACTGATGTAAATGAAATTCCATGAGGCATATATAATTCTTTTTCTCCCGCGGATTTCACGGATTTGCGCAGAAGACTCAGTGAATCAATTCTGCGGATGATCTGCGGATGTTTAATTTCTTTTCTCCAGCAGTTTTCGCGGATTTGCGCAGAAAATAAAATATACATTCCGTCAAAAAACATCCAGAATTATCAGCGGTAATCAGCGTATTTCGAGGGATGTTTAATTTCCTTTCTCCTGCAGATTATGCGGATTTGCGCAGAAAACTCAGTGAATCAATTCTGCAATATCTTTGATATCAGCTGGATTAATAAAAAAAGTATTTCGCTTTTTTTCTGCGGTTGAAATTTGAACAGAATAAACTCCTTTTTCTCCCGCAGATTTCGCGGAAAACAGATATGTATTAATAAAAATGTGTTTTTACTCCTATCTCTTTGCGGCTTCAAACACAATATGTACTTAGCGCTTTCATATACTGAACTCTCTCAAACTTTTCAGGATTCTTTATATTCAATGCGCTCATGC
>DASWHX010000044.1:0-58715 GCA_036397995.1 Cyclobacteriaceae bacterium | reverse complement strand
AAGAAATGGAGCATATTCTCCCGTATATAGGTTGCCTTTGAAAATTGTGGGCCGGGTTTCAATTTCGTACAGGTATCCGGAGAAAAAATAATTTTCCCTGTAGCCGGCAACAGAGCGGTTCACCTGATAGGGGAGTTTTTCTTTCCAAATGGTCTGGCCTGTTTTTATATCTATTGAATAAAAATTTGCACCATTTGGAACAATCAATTTATTATCGAAAGAATGATAATAATACACATCCCATCGGTCTTCAAAATTGAATTCATTCCACTCCCAGATTTGATTTCCATTATTTATGTCCAATTTTCGTAAAGCCTGTTCCTTGAAATCAGCGCCCATTAAAGTTACTGTCTCTCCAAGTTCAAACGGAGTAATGAAGGTAAACAATTCATCACCTTCATTTACTAAGTGTTTAGTCCAAAGATGACTGGTTTTTAGAACAGCGCCATTTTGATCAATTTCAATTTCGAAATGATCTCTGCAACTAATTAGTATTGCAGTAAGAAAAAGTAGTCGTAAATAAAAATTATTGTTCATCTCCTGGGTATTGAAATATTAGGATGGATTGATCCATCAAAAATTTGGCGTAATATTCTCTCCGACTCCCAATGTCTCCCCATCTCCAGATGATTCACTCCGAGCGCTTCTACCGCTGTACCCTTCCATGATGATTTCGCTCCGATCTGTGAGCTTTTGTGAATTAAGCCGTCGCTGGGTTCAATGATAGTTTTTGTGTAAGTTTTAGTAACTGTTTGCCAACAATCAGTTTCAATTCGCTCCAATTGATTGTTATAATTGAATTCATCCTCATCACATACATAAGTTTCGTAGGTATATGTGGTTGTTTCGGTTCGGGTAGAGCCTATAAGACCCGCCCAGCCGGGTTCCAGACTTTTATTAAAAAAATCCAGGCCTCTTTTCCACTGATAAGAACGGGCATAATAGATCGGAGCATGCAAGGGGTTTAATAACGCTCTGGTATTATTTATGTTAATGAAGGCTGTATATACTGATTTTGCAGAGCTAATCAGCCCTATCACATCCGTGTCATTTTGTCCGTTGCTCAGACTGATCGATGCTAATCTCTGCATTGCAGGGGCGTTTTCGTTTCCAAAAACATTTATTTTTGGAATACCGCTATAGAAATTTTTCACTCCGGAATAATAGGGACTGTTTTCTGCCAAATCAGCGGCTGATTGACCGGTCATTAAATTGTTAAATTGATTCATAATAAAATCCCGGGGAATTAAAGAAAGCGTAGCTCCCAACCATTTTCGTCCCAGATAATCTAATAACTTAACGTCCACGCCGTATTCAGCGAGAGGCCCGGCAGTAAGCTCTTTTGTAGATTTTTGTATAAATGAACCAAACGATCCATTAGCCCAGGAATTCACTATTCTGGCTCCATCTAAAGGGGAACCAAAGGTAATTGCTCCGCCAAAGAAGTTAGAATTCACCCTATTAACTTCCCTAAGGGCAACACCACCCATGCTATGACCGATAACAATGTTGCTCGTTCTTGCTATATTATTATTGCGAATCTGTGTGGCAAAATTTACAACCCCATTACCAGTGCCATAATTTAGATTAGAAGATGTCATCCTTCTTTCTGTATTGAAAACAGTGGCCATATTAGCCCAAAAAGTGTTATTATCGTTAAGGCCATGCACCCAGATAACCGGTCTGTCTTGACTTTGGCTAATCTGGTTTGCCAGAAATGTTATTGCAAAACATAAAATTATTCTTAGAATCTTCATGAGGTTTTAATTTAAATGGTTTTCGATCACAATATTTTCGAAGTAATTATTCAATATGCCAACTTCAGTACCTTCATCGTCACCAGAATGAAACTCTTTGTAGTGAATCATCTCCAGGATAGAACCCATGCCCGCTTCACTATATTTATATACAACATAAGAAATCAGTTCCCCATTTTGATTAAGCACCTTGCCTCCAACCACTAATCCGGTTATGGGGTCACCATAAGTTTCATAGATCAATTCTTCCTCCTGCGTCCTGCTATTAAAGTTTTTATTATATAATTCAAGATCCTTAATTTTAATAAGACCAGAAGGTAATTCTTCAACCAGGTTGATTTCCCTTAGTTCAGAAAGCCTTTGTTCCGAAAGAAATATTGTTCCACTTAACACCTCTGAAACCCTGGCATTTATGTTTTTATTGTTGGAATTTTGTACATCCAGAATTAACTCAGCAAAAGAGGGAACATCGATTCTTTGCTTATGAATTAAATCTCCATTTCCATTTATGAAATACCCTTGGTTATTGATAATTCGGATTGTGGATATCTCATCGTAATCACTTTTAGGTATGTTATGAAATTCAACCGGAGGATTACGCGGTTTTACATTTTTAATCAACCAGTCGGAGCTTCCGTCCTGATAAATCACTGTTTTGATTTTACTTCGTGAAACCGCGGGTTCAGACTGCAGCGCCAGCTCCTGCGGCGGATCTCCACCTGAAAATTCCGAGAACGACAGCGATTCGACTTCGTAACTGATTACCAAGCCGTAACTCCGTCCGTCTGGAACCGGAAAATTATCCAGGAGTTCTTCATTGATGCGATTCTCCTGAAGGACTGAGCATGAAAAAATGAATGTGCAGAAAACTAAAGGTAAAGCTGCTCTTGGGGAGTAGCTTTCTTTCATTGTAGTAGATTTAACTTTCGGGGTTTAGCTAAATCTATTGATCTATCTTTTGACCTATCTAGTGCCCAATATAGAAAATTATTTAATATTCCGCTAAGTATTTTTTAGCTACGAGGGTAAAAAGTTTTTCAGGATTTTAGTTAACCACAAAAGCACAAGGACACAAAGTTTTTTCAGAATTTTAGTTAACCACAAAGGCACAAGGACACAAAGTTTTTCAGAGTTTGGTGGACCGCGTCATAATTTTCTGAGAAAAGATTTTAGGGAAACCAGTTCTGAAATTACCGAATTCAATTCACCGATTTTAATTCTTTTCTGTTCCATGGAATCCCTGAAACGAATGGTGACAGTTTGATCCTGTTTGGTTTGTTGATCAATCGTAACACACAGGGGCGTACCGATGGCATCCTGCCGCCGATATCTCCGGCCTATGGTATCTTTCTCTTCATAAGTACATTGAAAACTATATTTAAGTTCATTCATAATTTCGGTGGCAATCTCGGGCAGTCCGTCTTTTTTTACAAGGGGTAGAATTGCCACCTGTACCGGAGATAAGAACATGGGTATATTCATCACAACCCGTTCGCTGCCATCTTCCAGTTTTTCTTCTTTATAAGATGAGCTCAATATAGCCAGAAACATTCTGTCAAGGCCGATGGAGGTTTCAATCACAAAGGGAACATATGACCGGTTTTCTTCCTGATCAAAATACTGGAGTTTTTTTCCTGAATGTTCTTCATGCGCTTTTAAATCAAAATCTGTTCTGGAGTGGATACCTTCCAGTTCCTTAAATCCCATAGGAAATTCGAACTCAATATCGCAAGCTGCATTCGCGTAATGGGCGAGGTTAATATGATTATGGAAGCGATATTTTTCTTGTGAAATTCCCATGTTCTTATGCCATTGAATTCTTTTCTTCTTCCAGAATTCATACCACTTCATTTCCTCTCCTGGCTTCACGAAGAATTGCATTTCCATTTGTTCAAACTCACGCATTCTGAAAATGAACTGACGGGCGACTATTTCATTTCTGAAGGCCTTTCCAATTTGGGCTATTCCAAAGGGAATTTTCATCCTGCCTGATTTCTGCACATTCAGAAAATTGACAAAAATCCCCTGGGCTGTTTCAGGGCGCAGGTAAATCTTATTAGATTCACCGGCTACCGAGCCCATATCGGTTGCGAACATCAGATTAAATTGTCTCACTTCCGTCCAGTTTCCTGAACCGGAAACAGGATCCTTAATTTCGAGATCATCGATAAGTTTCTTCAATCCCGCCAGGTCGCCGCTTCCCAAAGCCCCTCTAAGACGGTCTTCAATTGTTTTAATCTTCTCGCTGTATTCTTTAACGCGGGGATTGGTTTCAAGGAACATTTCCTTATTGAATTCGGCGCCGAATCTTTTTTCCGCCTTTTCAATTTCTTTGCTAATCTTTCCCCGGATTTTTTCTATATGATCTTCAACAAGATTATCCGCCTTGTATCTTTTCTTTGAATCTTTATTATCAATTAAGGGGTCATTAAAAGCTTCCACATGACCGGAGGCTTTCCACACGGTAGGGTGCATAAAAATTGCCGAATCAATGCCAACAATATTCTCATGGAGCTGCACCATCGCTCGCCACCAGTATTCTTTTATATTATTTTTTAGTAAAGCCCCGTTCTGACCGTAATCATAAACTGCACCCAGGCCATCATAAATTTCACTGGAAGGAAAAATGAATCCGTACTCTTTGGAGTGGGCAATAACTTTTTTCAGCAGATTGTCTTCGGATGCATTCATGGTCGCAAAGATAGATAATCACCAGACTTCAAACTTCGAAAAAAAAATATTTCTCTCGCCCAGATGCCATTCCCAACATGGTCATTGGTTCTGCAATCTTCTTGTAAAACAAAGTAAACTGAGTATAACCCTGGTATGCACCTACAGATTTCTGAGTAAATTGGTTGGTAATTATCAGTTGAATTTTTTTGATTCGTTCCAATATTTATCCATTTCAGACAAGGTAGCTTCAGAAATATTTTTACCCTTTTCCCTGATCCGGTCTTCTATATAAGAAAATCGTTTAATAAATTTTTGGTTGGTCCTTTCCAGAGATTCTTCCGGATTAATATCTTCAAACCTGGAGTAATTAATTAAACTGAATAAGAGATCACCAAACTCTCTGAATTTCCTTTCCTTATTTTTCTCCTTCAAAAATTCCCCTAGCTCTTCCATAACTTTTTCCCAAACCTGTTTTTTATCTTGCCAATCAAATCCAACTCCGCGGGCTTTTTCTTGTATTCTCATTGCTTTTATCATGGCCGGCAAACTTTTGGGAACTCCACCAAGAACTGAATTACCTTCTTTCAGCTTAATCTTCTCCCAATTTTCCTTTACTGTTTTCTCATCTTTCGCCTCAACATCACCATAAATATGAGGATGACGCTTTATTAATTTATCACACACTGAATTAAGAACATCGCCAATATCAAATTCATTTTTTTCTGAAGCTATTCGTGCATAGAAGACAAGATGAAGCATTAAATCACCCAACTCATTCTTAATTTCATTGTAATCGTTCTCCAGAATTGAACCCGATAATTCATAAGTTTCCTCAATGGTGAGATGCCGCAAGCTTTCATTCGTTTGCTTCCTATCCCAGGGACAATTTTCTCTCAACTCGTCCATGATTGTCAAAAGTCTGTCAAAAGCCTTGAGTTTCTCCTGTCTTCTGTTGTCTGTTGTTTTATTGATTTTACCCATCTTTTTTGAAAATGTGAAACTATAAAGTTATCCTGAATGTTATTTATTGTGAATAACCGTAATTTTGAAAGTCAAATATATTGATTTATGACCACCCTTCTTTTAGCTGTCGGAATTGTTGCGCTGTTCTTCATTTTGATGTCGGTGCGATTGATCTTTCTGAAGAACGGTGAGTTTAAGGGCACATGCGCTTCTCAGAGTCCATTTCTAAATAAAGAAGGTGTTACCTGCAGCTATTGCGGTAAAAAAGTAAATGAAGGCGAAGCGTGCGCCAAAGAGGCTTCTTAAGCTAAGTTTGCTGAATTTCCAGACCTTTACAATCATTAGATTTTTAGGATATTATTTGTGTTTTTTGAAGAGAAACTAACCTTTCAAAGATTAGTTTCTGTGGGGGGTCAAGTGAATTTATATTGCTTTAAGAAAGGCGGGGTGAAATAAATCTTCACTTTTTAGTGGAAGATTTTTTGATAAAACCTCTCAGGTTTCCTGAAATCAATTTTCCCTCGAGTGCGGCTTGCTCACTTTCAAGAACAACTTGAATGGCGGTATCTTCCTCAAGTTTTAGGATAGCTTTCCGGGCAGCATCAGCGCGATTACTTGCTACACCCCACTTTAGCAGGTTATTAATTGCCTGTTCGAGATCAGGTGTAAGAGGAACGGATAGAACACTCATTATATTTTAATAGATTATTGACAAATATATAGTTAAACTGAAAATTAAAATACTAATAATGAAAAACCTGCATACGGGTTTCAGATCCGGTAACTGGCTTAAACAAGCATACTGGAAAAACGTTAGGGTTTTGACTGCTTTTGGGGTTCCGCCTGTCAGCATCAGAAATTCCATGGCTTTCAGTCCTCTGACACTAATTTCGGGTTTCCTTCCCCCGAAAAAATAGCTAACTTTGCCCGAAAATGTAATCGTGGCTTTAATTAGTTCCATATCAGGAATTCGCGGAACCATCGGTGGGAAGCCCGGCGAAGGCCTTTCTCCCGTGGACGTTGTAAATTTTACCAGCGCATACGGTACATGGATAAACAAAACGGAGCAAAATAAGATTGTGACACTGGGAAGAGATGCCAGACCCTCGGGGCTCATGGTGAAAAATTTAGTTTCCTCCACCCTAACTTCGATGGGTATTTCTGTTATTGATTTAGATTTCGCTACAACACCGACGGTTGAAATGGCGGTGACCGGAAGTAACGCGGGCGGAGGTATCATTATAACGGCGAGTCATAATCCGGAGAATTGGAACGCACTGAAACTGCTGAATTCGAAAGGTCAGTTTTTATCACCTGCTGAAGCCGCAGAAATTTTCAGCATTGCAGAATCGGGCAACTTCGAATACAGTCAGGTAAATCAATTAGGAAGTATTTCCAGGTCAGAAGAGTGGCTTAATTATCATATCAATAAAATTCTTGAATTGAAATTGGTTTCTCCAGAAAAAATTAAGGCATTGGCACCCCGCATTATTGTTGACGTGGTAAATTCGGTGGGTTCCATCGCAGTTCCGGCTCTTTTGCAACGATTGGGAATTACTGAATTTAAAATTTTAAATGGTGAAATGAACGGACACTTTACCCATAACCCGGAGCCTTTGCCTGAAAATCTTGGTGAGTTATCTTCCGAAGTGGTAAAAGGAAATTTTGATTTGGGAATAGCTGTGGATCCGGATGTTGACCGGCTTTCTTTTGTTTGTGAAGACGGAACATTCTTTGGCGAGGAATATACCCTTGTCTCCATCGCGGACTATTGGCTGTCCCATTATCCTGGAAATACGGTAAGCAATCTTTCTTCCTCAAGAGCGCTTAGAGACATTACTCTAAAGCATGGCGGTAAGTATTCAGCAGCTGCAGTTGGAGAAATTAACGTGGTGGAAGAAATGCTGAAAACTAATGCGGTGGTTGGCGGCGAAGGCAATGGCGGAGTAATAATACCTGACTTGCATTATGGCAGGGATGCATTGGCTGGAATTGCTCTTTTTCTAAGTCAGATGGCAGCATCCGGGAAGAAAGTCAGCGAAATCCGATCCCAGTATCCTGACTATATCATTAGCAAAAACAAAATTCTGTTAGATCCTTCCATTGATGTCGACGAAGTATTAAGCCAATTTCACATCCTTCACAAGAACGAAGACATAAATACATTGGATGGAATAAAAGTGGACTTTGCCGACTATTGGATTCATTTAAGAAGATCGAATACTGAACCGATCATTCGTATTTATTCCGAGGCCAAAAGCGCTGAAACAGCCAGGAAATTGGCTGCTACTACCATCAATCAAATTGAAAATATTATAAAAGCAAAAGTATAAATTATGCGAGTTTATTTAGATAATGCCTCTACTACTCCGCTGGACACTGAAGTGATCGCTGCTATGGAGCCATTTTTAAAAACACATTTCGGAAACCCTTCTTCCATACATTCTCATGGGAGGGAATCAAGGTCAGCCATTGAGAAGGCCAGGAAAGTAATTGCTGAGCTTCTAAATGTTTCACCATCTGAAATCTTCTTCACCTCTGGAGGCACCGAGGCCGACAATTCTGTTATCTGTGGAATTGTTCATTCTCTCGGTGTTAAGAATGTTATAAGTTCAAGAATTGAGCACCACGCCGTACTCCATACCTTGGATCATATTTCATCCCAGGGGCTTGCCAATATCCACTACGTGAACCTGGATGAAAAAGGACATATTGATTATGGCCATTTAGCTGAGCTATTAAATCAAAATCCCAATTCATTGGTGACTCTTATGCATGCCAATAATGAAATAGGCAATATCAGTGATTTGGAATATATTGGAAATCTTTGCAAGGAATCTGATTCGTATTTTCACTCCGATACAGTTCAAACTGTTGGTCACTATGTTCATAATTTACAGTTACTTAATCTTCATTCAATGGTTGGCTCGGCACATAAGTTCCATGGACCCAAAGGGATTGGATTTATGTATATTCGGGGCGGGTTAAAAATTGATCCCTACATACATGGAGGTTCCCAGGAAAGAAATATGAGGGGTGGGACAGAAAATGTGTATGGAATTGTAGGTCTTGCCAAAGCACTTGAAATTTGCTACAGGGATATGAATAAACACCGGTCTCATATTGAAAATTTGAAAACTCTATTGATCAGTAAACTCGATGGCCAGCTTGATGGTGTAAGCTACAATGGTGACTCGGCTAATCTTGAAAAGTCAAATTATAAAGTTCTGAATGTTTGCCTCCCAGAGTCTCCGGAAAATGAAATGCTGCTTTTCAATCTCGATATTGGTGGAGTTAGTGCAAGCGGAGGCAGCGCATGTACAAGCGGGTCAAACCTTGGGTCCCATGTTCTTAAAGCGATTGGCGCGGATCCGGAACGGGGCGCAGTGCGGTTTTCTTTTAGCAAGTTAAATACCGAAGATGAAATCCTTTTTGCAGCCGAACGATTGTCTGAACTTTACGTTACTTCCCAGGAATAACCTCAGATTGTGTTTGCCTGCCAGATTATATAACCATAAAGGGCAAACCGAATAAATCGCGCCGACGCAAAAAGAAGAAACTTCTTGAAGTTAAACTTAACGCTTCCTACAAGGACGCAAATCCCCGAAAAAGGCAAAGGTGTGGCTGCGGCAACTATTACAAGGAATCCGCCAAATCGTTTTAGAAATTTTTCATACTGATAAAGATACTTTCCATGCAGAAATGTGTAAAATCTTGAATCGTGAAACCATTTACCTATAAAGTATCCCAGTATGCCGGCGAAATAGGAAATTGTGCTTAGTAAAATTATATCAACAACATAGAATTTAGCTGTTGTGGACTTCAATGCCCAAATCATAAATATTTCGGGAGGTATAATGCCAACAATAATTTCTGAAGCCAGGAAAATCAAATAAACCAATAGCGGCTTATCATACAATTTGTATATCCAGGATGTATCATTTATTGGAACATATCTTTTGATTATGACAAAGAGAAGGACAATAGCGGCCAGCCACAGCAAACCTTTGCCCAGATTCTTTAGAAGAAATCTTCGTTTCTTTCTTGATACTTTATACCACTTCCCCATTTAGTTTTTTATTGGCATTCTTTTAAAAGGCACGTTTCGATCAAATAAATATCTATAGGTGTTGTGCACTTTTGAAACATGAGCTCCCACCTGCTCAACCACACGAATCATTTTCGGATTAAAATCTCCAATCCAATTCATTTCGAAGTCTTCATACCGGGCGTAATCATCCTGTACCATTTTCCTGGCTGCCATTATTATGGCACCTTCTACGCCTTTGCCTTGATGCTCCGGCACCACTCCAAAAACAACTCCGATCATTTTGCGGCATGTCTTATTCCACTTATGCCATAGAAAAATCAACTTCCCCATTATATCCAATTTCCCTCTGACATATTTGAATATTTGATTGACTTCGGGCAGCATAATGAAAAATGCCACCGGTTCATTCTTATAATATCCAAACCAAATAATTTTCTCATCAACTATGGGTAATAACAGTTTCATTGAAAGTTCCGCTTGAGCCGGAGTTAATTTCGGAACTCCTACATGACCGGCCCAGGCCTGATTATAGATATTCATAAAATCCTGAGCAAACCTTTTATATTGTTTTTTTCTGAAATGTGCAAAACTATATCCTGGATCAGAGGATATCATCTCCGCTTTGATGTGCAGCTTTGGAGATAATGGATCCGCTGTTTTTCTTGCATAGGTTAATTGCCTGAAATAAAGTTGAAACCCATAATTTTCAAATAGCGGCTGGTAATACGGGTAATTATAATTGCACCGGTAATTAGGCTCTTCATTAAATCCCTCCACAAGAAGACCCCACCAGGCATCTCTGTCACCAAAATTAACCGGCCCGTCCATAGCTTCCATTCCTTTGTCTTTCAACCAGTCTTTTGAAACTTCGAACAGCATGGAAGCGGCATTTTGATCATCAATGCATTCAAAAAAACCAACTCCTCCTGTGGGTTGTTCGTTATCTCTTCCAGCCAGCTTTGGATTGTAAAATGCGGCAATTCTCCCAATTATTTCATCGTTATTATATAATAGCCACCGGATACTTTCACCTCCATTCCGGTAAGATTTATTCTTTTTTTTATTGAAAATAAAACGAATGTCTTTGTCAAGAGGCCTAATCCATTTAGGTTCATTCCGGTAATGCTGAACCGCAAACTGTATAAACAATTTCTCTTGTTTTGGATTTAAGACCTCAACTAGGTTCATTGCTGGGGATAATTACCTTGGGATGAAAATCCTTTAGGTTTTGAGTCTGCAATATAAATAAGAAAAGGCACAAAATTTAATTTTGAAATTCCCCACTAATGGGGTAAAATCATTTGTGGATTCCGGCTGCATTATTATTATTGCCCTAAACATTAAACAATGCACAATTTTAAAGAAAACGCCGAAGTTTCAATCGGCATGGAAAAATATAGGAGTAAAATTATCATTCGAAATCATGAACTAATTGCTGATGAACCCTTTGAATCCGGAGGTCAAAATCTCGGTCCAAATCCCTATGATTTTCTGCTTGCTGCCCTTGGTTCTTGCACCGCAATGACTTTAAGAATGTATGCAGATAGAAAAGAATGGAATTTAACTGGCGTAAATGTTAAACTGGGACATGAAAAAATACATGCTGAAGATTGTAAAGATTGTGAGTCTACGGAGGGTAAAATAGACACTATCTCGCGAGTAATCTACCTTGAAGGAGAATTAACCGATGAACAAAGAAAAAGGCTGCTTGAAATAGCCAATAAATGTCCGGTTCACAAAACACTGCACTCTGAAATTAAAGTAAGAAGCTCACTTGGTGAATAACTGAGAGATTTTTATTTGGATTAAAAAGCTCAGTTTTCGTATTTTAGATTTAAATACGAATCTATGTCCAGAAGTGCTGCTTTAATTTTTTTCATTCTGATAATTTCCTATTCTGCCGCATCCGCACAAAGTATTGATTTAAGGCGCGGATTGATGGCACATTACAGTTTTGACAATGATTTTTCTGACCAGAGCGAATTTGGCAGTCACGGAACCTCTTATGGAGCAACCCTTGATCCGGAATTTAGGTGTGGCAATGGTGTAGCCAAATTCAACGGATTAGATGATTATATTGACTTTGGTAATCCTGATCAATTGAATATGCCTTATTCGGGTTTGACGGTTTCATTCTTATTTTACCCTACAAAATTAAATCCTGAAGATTTCCAGCTGATAGTTGGTAAGTGGGGATTTGATGCCAAAAAGGACCAGTTTGCAGTCTTTATTAATGTTCAAAACCTGCTTACTTTTGCCGTAGCTGATGGAAAGGAGTTCGGATATGGTGTTTATAGCAAAACCATTTTTGAACCATTTCAATGGTATCATATTATACTGGTTTGGAATCGCTCCAGAAAAGTTGGGATCTTAGTGAATGGTGAGATGGACAAAACAGGGGAGCAGACAGGGAGCGGTTATAATTCCAATTCGGAAATTACGCTTAAAGCCGGGCGGCAGGTCGTAAGGCAAAATCGCCCATTTGAAGGTTATTTGGACGAGATACGCATATATAACAGATCTCTCAGCCTGGAAGAAATGAAAGCGCTGTATCTCAGGGATGTCTTACCTTGCAATCAATTTACTTTGAAAGGAACCGTTTATAATCAGAAAAGCCGTAATCCGATCGGTGGAGCAAATATTGTTTTTGAAGATTTAGACACTGGAAGTGAATATGTAAATATCAGTTCACAAGACCAATCCGGGTATTACGAAACTATTTTGCCAATCGGCTATCAATTTGGTTTCTACGCGGAAGCTAAAGATTATATTTCGATAAATGATAGTATAAGTACAGCCCGCGTTAGAAAAAATTCAGTAATTGAAAAAGATCTGTACCTGGTGCCCATTGAAATAGGGGGAACCGTACGATTGAATAATATTTTCTTTGATTTGGATAAAGCGATCTTAAAAGATGAGTCATTCCCTGAATTAGATAGACTACTGAAAATTTTTGAACAAGTTCCAGGCCTGGTGATTGAAATCGGCGGACATACAGATTCCCAGGGATCGGATGAATATAACAGAGTTTTATCCGATGCCAGGGCAAATGCAGTCAGAACTTACCTGCTTGAACATGGCATTGGAGAGGATAAAGTAACCGCCGTCGGATATGGCGAATCCGAACCCATAGACACCAATGATACAGAGGAAGGCAGGGCTCAGAATCGAAGGGTCGAATTCAAAATAATATCAAAGGATTAAATTTTTTGATAAATCTTTCCGCTAATAAAGTTTCCATAAAAAAACTTCTCTTCAACAAGATTAAATCCGCTCTTAAGTATCGCGGAATGTAAATCCTTTAGCTTGTTGGACTCCATACCGGTAACCCTTCTGAAAAACTGATGCATAATAAAAGACAAACTCTTTTGCCATACCGGAAGAGTTTTACGATTTAATTGGAAATCTGCGAAAAGGAGGAAGCCTTTAGGTTTCAATAAATTTCGTGCGCTGATAATTTCTGCTTCCAGGTTCACTTCATTAAATAGATCCAGATAGAAGAAGTGAAGAATTTTATCAAATTCTGTGGAGCTGCTTCCATTCATTTCATTTATGTAGTGAATTTTCAGATTATTGGTTTTTCTTTCTTTTGACCTTCTCATCATTCCTTTTGAAGGTTCAACATACACAATTTCCAATGGAATATTCAGTTTGTCAATTTCTTCAAGAATCCAGCCTGTGCCACCTCCGGGAATCAAAACAGTGGCATTTTCTTGAAGACTTTTCAGAGTCCAAATTTGACATCTCTTAATTGTATCACCAAAAAATATCCTGGCCAGGTAATCATAAGCAAAGGCAATTCCAGAAAAATCCGCGTAAGAATTCATTTCAGGAGAGCCATAAGTGGCAGAAGAAAAATTGCATCACCAACTAATCGATAATTCTCTCCCTTGTAAAATAGCCGCTTGTTATTTTGCATTGCTGACAGGATAATTGCCATTGCTATTGTTATCCACTTAAGTTCGCCTGGAAATGATCCACTTGTGAAGAAATAAAAAGTCCAAATCCAAAGTATATAAAAGATTATCAAGAGAATCCAGATTATCTTATTTGAAAAATCTCTTCCTAATACAATAACCAGGGACGCAAAGCCCGCCCGTCGATCATATTCAAAATCAAACCATGAGAATAGCAATAAATTAATCCAGGCCAGAAGGAAGAATACCAGGTATAAAGGGATTATTGAAATTGAAACAGTTTTACTGTGGGTTGCTATTGCCGGAATAAAAATTCCCGCAGAATAAATAGCCGCAATAATTAGCTCCTTAAAAACACCAATGTATTGAATTGGTAACTTAATAATCATGAAGTATCCTGTTATGAAAAGTAGCAATATTATTCCCATTATTAAAACCTCATTTGGTAGAAAAATTAAGATGACAGTATTCACACATACTGCGGCTATCAGTAAGAACTTGATTAAGGCCAGGTTTTCCAGATGAAATTGATGACGGGGCTTCCCTTTAATATTATTAAGTTGTTTCGCATCAATGTAATGATCAAAGGTGTAGATAATCCAAACTGAAATACCAAGGGAAATTATTGACAGGAGGGAAAGTTCGCTTTCAAGAACTCTGGAGATGAATATGCTGGAGATGCATGCACCAGCAACTATAATTAGGCTGAGGGAATTGAAAGTTCTGGCAATAGCTTTCATAAGCCTAAGTTATTAAGCCTTATAGGAAGGTAATAATTAAACCATAATTAATTATCAGAGTGCGTCTGCTCCTGCTACAATTTCGCTTAGCTCTTTGGTAATAGCAGCTTGTCTTGTTCTATTGTAATCCAATCGCAGGTTATCCAGAAGGTCACCTGCATTTTCAGTGGCTTTATCCATGGCGGTCATTCGCGCACCATGTTCAGCTGCATTTGATTCCAGCAATGCCCTGTAAAGTTGAATTTTTAAAGAAGTTGGAATTAATTCACGAACAATGTATTCTTTGGAGGGTTCGAAGATATAATCAAGAGTTCTTCCGCCTTCTCCTCCCACTTGTTGAATAGGAAGCATTTGTTCTGTGGTCAAAATTTGGGTGGCAACGTTTTTAAATTGATTGTAAATGATCTCAACCCTATCAAACTCTTTTTTGCGGAAGTCATTCATAACGAAATCAGCAACTTTTCGGGCGCTTTCAAAATTTAACTCGGAGAAAATAGATAAGAAGTCCACCACTTTTTTTGCCTTTCTCTTTGTAAAGAAATCATTTGCTTTTTTTCCCAGAGGAAGAATTGTTACTGTCGAGCCATTTTGTTCTTCAAGATAATTCATCCGCCTAAGAGCAGCTTTGCTTACATTCGAATTAAATGCACCGCATAATCCTCTGTCTGAAGTGATTACAATAAGCAGGACGCTGCGCTCTTCTCTTACCTGGACGAAATCGTTGTCATCTACGTTTAGGTTTCCTGAAGCTACATTTTGCAGAATGGAGTTAAGCTTTTGGGCATAGGGCCGCATTTGAATAATCTTATCCTGAGCTTTTCTCAACTTGGCCGCGGCTACCATTTTCATGGCCTTGGTTATCTGCTGAGTTGAGATAACGGAACTAATCCGGTTTTTTACTTCTTTTAAGTTTGCCACGCCCTTTTTTTTAACTTTACTTTGCGAATTTTGGAACTAACTCCTTTGCCACTTTTCCCAAAGTTTCTAATACATCATCATCAAGTTTTCCTGCCTTTATCGTATCAAGTGCCTGTCGGTGCTGTGCCTCAAGAATGGTCAAAAATTCAGCCTCAAATTCTCTCACTCTATTAATAGGCACTTTATCTATCAGTCCTTTAGTGGAGGCATAAATAATAGCAACTTGTCTTTCAACCGGAACGGGCGCATACTGGCCTTGTTTCAAAACTTCGAGGTTTCTACGTCCTCTGTCAATGGTGAGTTGCGTAGCTTTATCAAGGTCAGATCCAAATTTGGCGAATGCCTCAAGTTCCCTGAACTGCGCCTGATCAAGTTTCAAAGTGCCGGCAACTTTCTTCATTGATTTTATCTGCGCATTACCTCCAACTCGCGATACAGAAATACCCACATTAATCGCGGGTCTGATACCTGAATTAAACAGGTCCGTTTCAAGAAATATCTGACCATCGGTTATTGAAATAACATTAGTTGGAATGTAGGCTGATACATCACCGGCTTGTGTTTCAATGATGGGAAGCGCTGTCAAGGATCCACCGCCTTTAACCTTATCCAGAATTGAAGCAGGCAGATCATTCATCTGTTTAGCGATGGCATCGCTTCGGTTGATTTTTGCCGCTCTTTCAAGAAGTCTGCTGTGGAGGTAAAATACATCTCCAGGATATGCTTCTCGTCCCGGGGGTCTTCTGAGCAACAGAGAAACTTCACGGTAGGCGACAGCTTGCTTAGATAAATCATCATAAATTACCAGAGCAGGTTTGCCAATATCTCTGAAATATTCACCAATTGCGGCCCCGGCAAATGGTGCAAAAAACTGCATTGGTGCAGGATCAGAAGCGGTAGCGGAAACTATGATTGTATAATCCATTGCGCCGTGGCGCTGAAGAGAAGAAACAACAGAAGCAACTGTGGACGCTTTTTGGCCAATGGCAACATATATGCAATATACAGTCTCACCTTTTTCGTAAAACTCTTTCTGATTAATTATGGTATCAATGGCAACAGCGGTCTTGCCGGTTTGCCTATCTCCGATTATCAATTCGCGCTGACCCCGGCCAATCGGAATCATGGAATCAATCGCTTTAATTCCGGTTTGAAGCGGCTCACTCACCGGCTCTCTGTAAATAACTCCGGGAGCTTTTCTCTCCAGAGTCATCTCAAAAAGTTCCCCATCAATTGCGCCCTTACCATCAATGGGTTTTCCAAGAGTATCAACTACCCGGCCGCACATTTTATCACCAACCCTGATAGAAGCAATCTTTTTGGTTCGCTTTACGGTGTCTCCTTCCTTAATGGATCTTGAATCACCAAGGATTACAGCTCCAACATTATCTTCTTCCAGGTTAAGGGCCAATGCCTGGAGTCCGTTTTCAAACTCAAGCAATTCACCTGACTGAACCTTTGACAACCCATAAATCCTTGCCACACCATCACCAACAGTTAGAACGGTACCTACTTCCTCCAGCTCAGCTACACTTCTAAAATTCGATAATTGTTCTCTTAATATTGCCGATACTTCATCTGGTCTTATGTCTGCCATTTTTTTATTGTTTGAATTTTTCTCTCTCGCTTTTAACTGAGCTTCAATCGTAATTGTTTAAGTTTATTGGATATGGATTCATCAACTTGCTTATCGCCAACCTTAAGTAAAAATCCACCAATAATATTTTCATCTATTTTTTCCTCAAGTGATAATGTTTTGGCTTTACTTATCTCTATTATAATTTCGTTGAACTTCTTCCGGAGAGAATCATCAAGCTCAAAAGTTGTAGTAATACTAGCCTCCTGAATTCCTCTTTCAATGTTGTATTGGTAATGGAACTCTTTCGCGATCATAGGCAACAATTTTTCCCGGTTTTTCCTGGTAGTAATGTCCAGAATTGCCATTGTTAATGGGTCGGTTTTAGATTTAAAAAGCCCATGTAATACTGCACGCTTTTTAGGATGGTTTATAATTGGATTCCGGAGCATCAGGACAAAGGCGAAATTTTCATCACATACTTTATTGAAAAGCAACATGTCTTGATGAACCTCATCCAGTTTGCCCTTGTCCCTGGCAAGTTCCAGCAATGACTTTGCGTATCGTGATGCTGCTCGGGCTGACATTCTAATTTACCTTCATATCTTTAATATATTCATTCACCAGTTTTTGCTGGGCTTTCTTATTTTCCAATTCCCTTCGTAAGATCTTTTCAGCTATTTCCATTGAAAATTGCGAGAGTTGCTTCTTCACATCTTCCATTGCAGTCTTTTTTTCATTTTGAATAGTAACCCGGGCATCCTCTATCATTTTTTTGCCGATCCTCTGAGAATCTTCCTTGGCTTCATCCTTCAGTTTGTTGCCTGCGGCAATGGCTTCTTTGAGAATTTTATCCCTCTCCAGCCTGGCTGCTTCTAAAAGCTTTTCATTATCAGCTTTAAGTTTAGACATTTCCTCTTTGGCAAGATCCGCTGATTTCAAAGCTTCCGATATGGCTTCTTCCCTGATTTTCAAGGTTTGAACAATTGGCTTCCAGGCAAATTTTGTAAGAATAAAAAGGACAAGACTGAATGAAATTGTCATCCAGACAACTAATCCTAAATCAGGGGTAATCAGTTCCATATAGCTTTTTTCTTAAGTTCTTAAAAAGCATGCATTAATACCTATTGTAAATAATGCATGCTGCATTCCCTTTTCTAAGTAAGGAAAATAATTAATACCGATACGATAACCGCGAAAATTGCAACACCTTCAATAAGACCGGCAGTTACAATCATGTTGGCACGAATATCACCAATCGCTTCGGGTTGCCTTGCTATTGACTCCAGCGCACTACCGCCAATTCGACCGATACCAATTCCAGCGCCTATTGCAGCCAGACCGGCACCGATGCCAGCTCCCATGTAACCGATTGCAGCATCTAATAAAATAAATAAAGACATATATATAAATTTTAGAAATTACACATTTAATGATGTTCCTCAACTTTGGCCATTCCGAAATATAATGCGGATAGCAGTGTAAATACGTAAGCCTGAATAAACCCCACAAGTAACTCCAGGAAAGTCATAGCCACGTTAAATAATACGGAAAATACTCCTACTCCATAGCCCAGGAAAATATTTATTTCTCCAAAAATGAAAATCATGGAAACAAAAACCAACGCGATAATATGACCTGCGGTAATATTGGCAAACAAACGGATGAGCAATACCGAGGGCCTGGTGAAAACAGTCATAAATTCAACAAGAGGCATAATAGGTATGGGAAACTTTAACCACCAGGGAACGCCAGGTGTATTAAAAATGTGAACCCAGTATCCTTTGTTGGTGCTGAAAGTAGTGATCACGAAGGTGAACATAGCCAGGACCATGGTAACCGCGATGTTCCCGGTAAGGTTAGCTCCGCCGGGAATGATGGGCACTAAGCCAAGCATATTATTCAACCAAATAAAAAAGAACACAGTAAGCAAGAAGGGTAAAAACCGTTGATATCTTTCCTCGCCAATGGATGGCTTTGCTATTTCATCTTTAACAAAAATAATTATTGGCTCAAGCAATGACTGGACGCCTTTAGGCGCGGTGTTGGGGCTTCGTTTGTAAGTATTCGCGACAGAGATGAGTACCCAGCACATCAATGCCATGCTGAAAAGCATTGCCACTACATTTTTGGTAATTGAGATATCATAAAAAACATTTCCATCCAATGATTCAATTTTTCCTTCTTCGTATTTATACCCAGCGTAAGTTTCCTCTCCGTGATGAAACTTGCTTGACATGAAAATAGCCAATCCATTAGTAGGGGAGTATAAGATAACCGGCAAGGGTACAGTTCCATGAAAATGCCCAAAGGTAAAAACATGCCATTCATGCGAGTCCAGAATGTGTTCCATGATCATCTTGCCCGCATCGAAGGACTCTGATTCTGCATGTTCTTCCTGTGCAAAAGCGGTAGAGTTTGCCAATAAAAAAGAGCAAATTAACAGAGAAAAGAGGAGGTATTTTCGGGCTTTTTTAAGGGTCAAAATTCTCTCTGTCATTCGCAGGCTTTAGGGGTCTGAAAATCAAAGTGCAAATTTAGAGCAATAATAAATAAGGCAAAAGTTATAGTGATTTAATTTTTGGAAGGGATTTTATACTTCTCTCTGCTCACTTTTCTTTTGATCCAGGTGCCTCAATATCGCGGTAATTTCATGAGCCAGATTGACAAAATACAAGGCACCAAAAACAATGACAATTCCTTTCGCATCACTTTTGTAAAGCAGAATGAGGATGGATATGAAACCCAGGTAGACAAATAACTTTACGAAGGTCATTACCATAAACACTCTAATAAATACCTGCGCCTTCTTCTCTGCAACTCTTAGTAATAACCCATGAACCATTAAAACGAAAACAAAGAAAAACACGAATATGATGAATATTGAATCGGGAATTGGAAAGCCTGGAAACATAATTTTTATAGCGATGAACAAAACTGCGAGAAGAAGAGTAAGAATAGTATGATTAATCAGGAATGAAAGGAAACTCTTCCTCATTTTTCGGAATTATTAGTTACAGATTTTATCAGCCAATAAATCACACCGATGAGTGAAACCAGGAGTAAAGAAATGGTAAACGCGGGGAATCTTAATTCCAGATATTGATCAATTTTGTAGCCAATCCATGTGGCAATTCCGGCGGTGGCCATCATTTGAAAAGCCAGACCGGAATACTTCAAATAGTCGTTATACTGCTTTGTAGGCTTCTTTTGATGGGATTGTTGCGGATTGTCCATTTTCACCAATGCGTATTTCCTTGATCTTAACCCCCATCTTGCATCCTCCATTAAAAGTGGCACCTGACTCGACGATTAATTTATTGGTAATAATGTCCCCGTTTATTACTGCTGAAGGTCTCAGCAATAATTGCTCTCCAACTTCAATCCGGCCAGCAACTTCACCGGCTACTTCCGCATTTTGAGCCAGGATATTGCCCTCTACTTTGCAAGACTGACCAAGTGCTATCTTTGATTTGGTTTTGACATTACCTATGACTTTTCCTTCAATCCGGATATTCCCATAGGTTTCAATGTTTCCCTCCAGAATGGTTCCCTTCCCAATGATGTTGCTGGAGTTGCTGATTTCTTCGGCTACTTTTTTTTCATCTTTGTTAAACATACCACAGTCTTTAAAATGTTACAAATTCTTCTGGGTTTACAGGATTACCATTATACCACAATTCGAAATGCAAATGGGTCCCATCGGTCAACTCGCCTGTGTTACCGGAAATACTAATGATTTCTCCGGCGCTGACAAAATTACCAACTTTTTCCAATAATACATCATTATGCTTGTAAACTGATATTAAATTGCCTCTGTGCTGCACCGCAATAATATATCCCGAATCCTGTGTCCATGATGCCAAAATGACAGTTCCATCAGCAACGCACTTCACAGGTTCATTCTTCTTGGCAACAACGTCTACACCATAGTGTTCATTTCTAACGTTATATTTTTGAGAAATAATACCATCTATAGGAGAAAAAAGAAACAACTCCTGTAATTCAGCCCTCTCGCCGGAATTGTAAGTTAATAATGAAACCTCATTGGTTTCAAACTGCTTCCTGAATTGCGAGTCAATGGCCTGATAATCCATCTCATCTATCTTGGCCTGAAGTTCATCAATGTTATTATTTTCAGTGTCTCCGTCCGCTCCTTCATTATTAATTCTTCCGGCTACAATATTTTGGAAGTTATGAATGAACAAATCCTTTTTTTGAACTTCACTTTCAAGGCTGTCCAATTCCAGGGTAAGCCGGATCAGCTGCCTGTTTGCCTCCATCTGGGCATGCCTTGGATCGAACCATTGTGCAAGCAAAGTTTCTACCAGAAAGAAGCTCAATATCATTACCACTACTAAGAAGGAAAACCCCAAAACTATTACCTTTGCATAGGTGAAACTAACTGACCTCTTTTCAGCAAAGTCTTCTTCATTTCTAATTATTAGAAAGTAGCGGTTAAACAGCCAATTTGAAAATGTCTTTTTCGGTTTCAACCCGTTAAAATTTTAACAAAAATAGGGATTACCGTATTCAAATTGTATTGATCTACTAAATTTTTGCGTTTATACTTTGTGTGAAAAATTAAGGTGCGAATAAAGAAAAATACCATAATAACAGCTTTAATAATAGTTGCAGCAATGTATTCGTCCGGTTGTTCTTCAGAGAAAAACACACTGCTTAGCATCTCTTATCATAATCTAACAGCACATTACAATGCGTATTACTACGCCCGTAATGGAATCAGAAGCGTTGAAAGTGAAATACTAAAAAACCACAAAGACGATTATGATCATTTCCTCCCGGTTTACCCCCCGCTTGATACAACCTTTACCAAACAATTTGAAGAAACTCTCAACGATGTGGTTAAGAAGACCTCGCTGGCTATCGTAAATCATGGCAACAGTAAATGGGTGGATGACAGCTATGATCTTCTCGGATTAGCCCGGCTGTACACGGGTGAATTTGAAAGTGCAATTGAGACCTTTAAATGGGTGAATAAGAATAGCAAGGATGGCAACATGCGGCACCTGTCTCTCATTCACCTTTGTAGAACTTTTGTTGAATACGGAGAGCTAAATAACGCGGAAGCTGTCTCAGATTTTCTTGAAAAGGAAGATTTAAATAAAAGGAATTTGAAAAAACTATATCTGACGCGGGCTTATCTCTATCAGGAGCTCGAAGACCTTGACAAAATGGTGTACAATTTATCTTTGGTTGTTCCCCTGCTTAAAAAGAAAGAAGGATCAGCTAAAATCTATTTCATAATTGGTCAGATTTACCAACACCTGGGATTCCAGGGCGAGGCTTTTAATAATTACCGGAAATGCCTGGCCAATAATCCTACCTACGAACTCTCTTTCTTTGCGAAATTGAATATGGCCCAGGTTACAGAGTTATCGAACACATCAGATGTAAAGAGGGTGCGGAAGTATTTTAAAAAGCTTGTGACCGATGCAAAAAACATTGAGTTTCAGGATAAGATTTATTATGAAATGGGAGAGTTTGAACTTAAGCAGGGGAATGTAGATCTGGCATTTGAAAACTACACTCTTTCTGTGCAAAATAGTATTTCTAACCAAAGACAAAAAGGATTATCATATCTGAGAATGGGGCAAGTTAACTATGATTCTCTCAGAAACTTTGAAAAAGCTCAGTCCTACTATGACAGTACTATTCAGGTAATGCCGAATACCTTCGAGTATTATGAAGAAGTAGTGAAGAGAAAAGACGTATTAGACAGGTTTGTTACCAAACTTAAGACCATCCAGCTTCAGGATAGTCTGCTTGCGCTTTCAAGATTAGACACAGCTGAATTGTCCGCAACTTTCATAAATCAGGTTAAAAGCCGAATTGAAAACGAGAAAAAGGAGATCGCTTCCAAAAAAACTGATGCCGGTGACAATACAGTTACAAACACTTTCCAAACTCAGGGCATCAATACTTCCTCCTTAACCTGGTACTTTACAAATCCTTCCGCTATTAGTCTCGGGCAGAATGAATTCAGAAAAACCTGGGGAGGCCGGCCATTGGAAGATGATTGGCGAAGGAGTTCAAAGAGTGCTGCTATTGTTTCCAGATCCAACCCCGGATCATCAATCTCAGCTGAGGAAGAAAGTAAGCCAACTGTTGTTTCTGAAGATCAATTAATAGCATCTGAAGTGGCAAGTATGATTAAAAATGTTCCCTTTAGTAAAGAAGATAAAGAATCAGCATTGGCTAAAATTGAAGAAGCGTATTATCAATTGGGTAAAATTTATCACCTCGAACTACACGAAGCTGATAATGCTATTACAAACTATAGAACATTTCTTTCCCGGTTCCCCGAATCAGAGTTTGAGCCGGAGGTTCTTTATACTTTATACTTGATCTTGAAAGAAAAAGAAGATCCACAATATATATCCTACGAAAATCAACTAAAGCAAGAGCATCCTAATTCTACTTACACAAGGTTAATTGTGAATCCTAATTATGCCTTGGAATCTTCTGTTGAACTCGGCGAATTGAGACAATTATACGCAAAGGCCTATGAACAGTTCGACAATGGGAATTTTGGCTCGGCCCGAATCTTGATAAGTGAAGCCCTTGCTTCTTATGATGAAAATGAATTCTATGCAAGTTTCCGACTCCTGGATATTTTAATTACCGGGAAATCAGAGGATCTTGCGCTTTATAAAAACAGGCTCAGGGCTTTCATTGAAAATTATCCTGACTCAGATGTAACCACTTTTGCCAAAACATTGCTTGAAAAAGCAGAAAATTTTGAGCAAGGCATTGAAAGAGCCATGCAGGCAAGATTCATCATGTTCACTCAGGATGAACATTATTTTGTAATCCTGGTGAACACAAATGACGAAGGCATTTTAACTAAGCTGACCGTAAAAGTTGACTCTGTTAATCGTGAAATATTCCAGGATCAAAACTTAAAAACAGGGATACTCGATTTTGAAGAAGGCTGGAGGATGATCGTAGTAAGTGAATTGAATTCAAAGTCAACAGCTGTGGACTTTTATGACAAAATTCTTCCGCAAATTAATCTGCCGGCCGAGCTTAGGACAGTAAAATTTCATAACTTTATCATCACTAAAGATAACTTCGACATACTTTATAATTCAAAGGATCTCGATGCTTACCTGAAATTTTTCAATGAAAGCTACTAACCAAAACAGTGTTTCAGAAAAAAATATTTGGCGGCGCATCATTTTTGCCGCCTGGACCATTGCCTTCTTGCTGCTTGTAGTTGTTCCCTTTTACTTTTATTCAGTTGCGATAGACCTGGGGGGATTTTATGGCGGAATGCCGGGATTGCAGGCCTTAGAAAACCCGGAGAACGATCTTTCATCGGAACTGCTTACATCAGATGGAGTGTCACTGGGGAAATATTTCAGGTATAATCGCAGCCAGGTGACTTATGAACAACTATCGCAAAACCTGATTAATGCGTTAATCGCAAAAGAAGACATTCGTTTTGAGAATCATAGCGGCGTGGATTTATGGGCTTTTCTACGTGCAGTCGCTTTTTTGGGTTCAAGAGGCGGAGGTAGTACAATAACACAGCAGCTCGCCAAGAAAATTTATAATACAATGGGAGAAGAAATGGAGGGTTCGGTGAGAAAATTCGGGTATTATCCAAGGAGAATAGTTGCCAAAAGCAAAGAGTGGTTAATTGCCATCCAACTTGAAAAAACTTTTACCAAGGAAGAAATTCTTGCACTTTACCTGAATACTGTTCCTTTTGGAAGCCTTGCGTTTGGAATTAAAGCAGCATCTGAAACTTTCTTCAATAAGACACCCGACAGTTTGTCCATAAATGAGGCAGCCTTGTTGATTGGTCTCCTTGAATCTCCGTCACGAAATAATCCCAGGTATCACCCCGAGATGGCCAAAGCAAGAAGAAATGTGGTTCTGGTACAAATGGTAAAGTATGGATACATAAGCCAGGAGCAATTTGATACCTTAAGCGTTCAGGACATTGTGCTCGACTATAGAGTTGCAAGCCATAAGGAAGGTCTTGCTCCTTACTTTCGCAATGTAATTTTATTTGATCTGCTCGACTTCTGCCGTGAGAGAGGAATTGATTTGTATGAAAGCGGGTTGAAAATCTATACCACCATTGACTCAAGGTTGCAGCTTTATGCGGAAGAAGCGGTGACAGAGCATATGGATACTCTGCAAAGAATTTTTAATGAACATTGGGAAGGCAAAAATCCCTGGATTGACAGAGATGGAAGGGAAATCAAAGGATTTATTCAGGATGTAGCTAAGAGAACCGAAAGGTATAGACGGTTGGTTGAAAAATACGGAGAAGGAAATGATTCCATCAGAATTATCATGAATACGCCCAGAGAAATGACCGTATTTTCTTACCGTGGAGATATTGACACCTTATTGAGTCCCCTGGATTCCATTAGATATTACAAGCGATTTTTGCATGCAGGGTTCATGGCCATGGATCCATTTACCGGCCACATCAAGGCCTGGGTTGGAGGAATCAATTATAATTATTTTCAGTACGATCACGTACGACAAGGCAAGAACCAGCCCGGATCTACTTTCAAACCCATTGTTTATACATCTGCGATAGAGAATGGTTACTATCCATGTTATCAAGCCGAGGATGTTCCCAAAACCTACGTGATCCCTGGCAATAAAGAACCGTACAGACCAAAGAATGCCGAAAATAAATGGTCTGGACAAACTCTTACATTAAGAAATGGAATGGCTCAATCCAAGAATAGCATTACCGTCCACATTACTAATGAAATAGGCGCCGAATCGGTGGTGAATGCGGCTCACAGGCTTGGCATAACCGGCAATATGGAACCCGTGCTGTCTATTGGCCTTGGTACGCATGATGTGTCTGTGTATGAGCTGGTGGGAGCCTACGCGACCTTTGTGAACAGAGGAACCTGGACAAAGCCATTCTATATTTCAAGAATAGAAGATAAATATGGCAATGTACTGCAAAATTTTGTCCCTACGCGAAGAGAGGCAATCAGCGAAGAAACTGCATATTTGATGCTTCACATGTTGAAAGGAACTATTCAAGAGCCTGGAGGAACCGGGAGACGACTTGATTATAAATATCATCTTCTTGATGATGGCAATGAAATTGGTGCCAAAACCGGAACCACCCAAAATTACTCTGATGGCTGGTTTATGGGTGTAACAAAGGATCTCGCCGCCGGTGCATGGGTGGGTGGCGATGATCGCAGTATCCATTTTCGCAACATAGAGTATGGACAGGGAGCCGTAATGGCCTTGCCAATCTGGGCCCTGTTTATGCAAAAAGTATACTCCAATCAGGATTTACCATACACAAAGGGTCCTTTCCCAAGACCCACATTTTCCTTAAATGTTGAACTGGATTGCTCAAAATATGGAGCCCCTGGTCAAAGAGATTCAATTGATTTTCAAAAACCGTTAGAGGATATTCGGGATTAGATTTTTTGGATTCCACATGAAGGTAAATTTACTTAATGCCAAGGAATATGCCCTGCTTCCTCCCGACCCTGGGGTTTATGAATTTCTGAATAAAGCAAGCAAGGTTATTTATGTAGGGAAAGCTAAGAATCTGAAGAAAAGGGTTAGCAGTTATTTCACCAAATCCCTGTTTGAAAATCGGAAAACTCTGAAACTTGTCTCTGAAGCCAGGTTCATTGAATTTACTATCGTAAATTCAGAATTTGATGCACTGCTTCTTGAAAACAATTTAATAAAGCAAAATCAGCCAAAGTATAATATTCAGCTGAGAGACGACAAATCCTTTCCTTACATCCTCATCACCAACGAAAGATTTCCCAGAATATTCAGTACACGCAGAGTCATTAAAGGAAGCGGAAATTACTACGGTCCCTATTCCAGTGTTGTAGCAATGAACAATGTACTGGACCTGATTCGAAGCCTTTATACAATCAGAACCTGCAGACTGGATTTAAGTGAGAGAAATATTAAGGCAAAGAAATTTAAAGTTTGTCTGGAATATCATATTGGAAATTGCCAGGGACCGTGCGAGGGTTTGCAAATGGAAGAGAATTATGCAAAGGATATGGAGCAGGCAACAGCAATATTAAAAGGCAACATTGGATTAGTAGAAAAGCATTTTAAGGAAGAAATGAAGCGTTATGCGGTGTCTCTGGAATTTGAAAAAGCCCAGATGTTAAAAGAGAAATTATCACTCTTGACAAAGTTCCAGTCCAAATCTTTGGTTGTTAACAGGAAAATTTCAGACGCGGATGTCTTCACCATAATTTCTGATGAGAATTATGCCTACCTCAACTATTTGCGTATTAAGAATGGCGCCATAATTTCCTCACAAACAAGGGAAGTTAAAATTCCACTGGATGAAAATGAATCGGACATTCTAACTTCTTTGGTTTTTGATATTCAAAAGACATTTAGTTATCCTTCAACCACAATTATTTCCAATAGACCACTGACTGTTCTGCCAGACGCATATAAAAACTTCGTTCCGCTGCGCGGGGATAAAAGAAAGTTGGTTGAACTTTCTTTGAAGAATGCATTTCAATACAAGCGGGAAAGACAAAGGCAATATGAGAAAGAGTCAAAAGATCCAGAAACCCTTATTAGACTGATGAATGATTTGAGGCTAAGTGAGGTACCAAAACACATTGAGTGTTTTGACAATTCTAATTTCCAGGGAACTACTCCCGTTGCAGCTATGGTTTGTTTCAGGGAAGGTAAACCATCAAAAAAGGAGTACAGACATTTCAACATCAAAACTGTCCAGGGACCTGATGATTTTGCCAGCATGAGGGAGGTAGTTACACGGAGATACAGGAAAGTTAAGAATACAGGTGAAACATTTCCAAACCTGATAATAATTGACGGCGGCAAAGGCCAATTAAATGCAGCCTTCGAAGCCTTACGAGATTTAGGTCTTGATAGTAATATCCATTTAATTGGAATAGCCAAAAGGCTGGAAGAAATATATACAATAGGCGATCAGTTTCCTTTACATTTAAGTAAGTCCTCGGGTTCCCTGAAGCTGATTCAGCAAATAAGAGATGAAACCCATAGGTTCGCCATCACTTTTCACAGAAGTAAGCGGAGTAAACAATTAACTCGATCAGAGTTAGAAAATATCGAAGGAATTGGACCACAAACCATTTCAATCTTACTTCATAGATTTAAGTCTATAAAAAAACTAAATGAGGCTGCTCCATTAGAAATCGAGAAAGCGGTTGGCAAAGCCAGGGCTCAAAGAATTCTTGAGTATTATCAAAAAAAAAGGAAGAGTAAATCTTCCCTGAAATCAAGAATTTCTAAATATTCTTAATACTCCCAAAGATTGTGCTCACGCTCCATTAACTCGAGCTCCAGCCATTGGGAAGCCATAATATGTTCTTTTGGGTACCTGGAATAAACATCTGAGATATATTGATCCCTTGGGTTGTCCACTTTGATAACCCTGGCGCTGAACAATCGCAATTCGAAAGCATCAGACAGGTTTCTATGTTCCGCACTGTTCTGACGATTAAACCAGATGGCTTCTTCCGGCATACTCTTAAAAAGCCTTACTAAATCTGAGTATTTAAAGGTGCCGACATCCTTGTTTATACCTGTTTCATACCTGTCACCAGGAATCGTAATGGTGATAGCCATAATATCAAAGTACAATGTAGATCTTCTCTTATCAAATATCTGGTCTTCACAAAGAGTCATTAAGGTTACCTCGTTAGGAAGGAATTCCGTAGAAACTGCAACTACTTCCTCTTCAACTGCTCCTTCCCCTTCGCCTGTATCACCCCAGCCGCCACCGGCATCATCACCCCAGCCGCCGCCAGTATCACCTCCAAAAATATCATCTTCTTCATCGTCAATTCCCGGCAATTTCATATTCTCATTAAATTCCTCCAAAGTCATCATGGTTTTCAGAGAATCATTCTTATATGGCTGCAATGTGCCCGCTTTAACTGCTTCAATAATAATTTTGGTTATCTCATTATTAAAGGCAAAAAATGCCTGATTTTGCTTTTCTTTCAAATCCATTCTACGCCACACTCTTTTCTTGTAAAACTGTTCGTACTTTGGAATTTGTTTTACAGAATTTGGATCGTATTCGGAAACAGTTTCCTGGGAATAAGCTGCAGGCGTAACCAGGATCATAATTAGTACCCAACCTAAAATCAACTTCACATTCTTCATAATTAGTTAATATTTATGGTGAAAATATTACTCAATCCGGCAAGTGATACATCTTCTACTTTATTTTGGAAATTCTGCCTTTGAAGCCTCTTTACTTCAATAACAATTCTCATTCCGGGTTGCACTCTTGACAGAATTGTTTGTGGCATTGCAAATTGTTCAGCGCGAACTCTTTCACTATGAACTGCTCTTGCGCCGGCTGCAAGGGTTATTTCCCATTCAGAAACTCTGTATCTCGCATCTTTAGGCAATTGAGCCAGAAAAGTCTCATCAGGAACCGCTCTGATATTAATTTGTCTTGGACCTGGGGCTGAAACACCGGTCTTGAGATTGATAGGGCGTCCTCTTTCAGAAATCTCGAGAATTGGCTTTGGAATTGGTCTGACACCAAAATCCTGACTTCCAATTAAGTTGCCATCGCTTCTTACTGTCAGGGTTACTTTTCTTGCCGTTGGAATAACGGTTACAATGCCCTTTTGCGCGCCTTTCACATTTTCCGCTCCTGTTGTAGAGAATGAAGGATTGTAAGCCGATCCTAAAGCCGGAACTTGCACATTCAGTTCATTTCCGCAATTCAGGTATAACGAAGAAATTGATGCCGATTGAATTTGAATTACAGGCTTTGCCACTATGTATTCATGTTCAACATCGTAGGTAGAGTCGCTTAATGTAATAGTTGCTTTGAAAGTCTTCTTTGCATATCCATCTTTATCATAAGCTCCGGGCGTTGCAACAAATGAAATTCTTCCACGGCCGTCAACCACTTCAAGTTCCTTTCCTTCGAAGGTCATTTCAGGATCAACTGCTGATGAGGAGGCTGCTATGAAAAGGTCACCATCAAACTTTGCACCGGCTGCAACTATGTTGGAAACAGGAAGAACCATTGGTCGTATTTGGTCAAAGCTTACATCCTTGGCTCCTACTTCTTCTGCAATTTTATCTAATGCCAGCTGCTCATAACTCAGAACCTCGGTTTCCATCTGACTGATGGTTGCCATTCCGGCAGCAGTTGGAGTATTCTCAAAATAGTATTCTGAGAAATTCTTATCCTTTTGGTCGGGATCATTTTTGGCTAAATCAATTTCCTTTGCATCCCTGGCTAATGGAAGAAATGATTCTCCCGTAACGGATCCCAAGTCTGTAGAATATTTATTAAGCCGGTCTTTTAATTCTTTACCCTTCCCCCCGTGAATCATCCAGGTACCTACCTTGTCATAATCCTTGGAACCTATAAGGTTCCCATTATCATCGTAACCTCCGGTAATTCGTGCCATTTCATCCCTATACTCCTGCAAATCACTGAGCAATGCCGCTGTCATTTGACGCACCTGTTTCGCTTTTTCCAAAGCCTTGACATCACCCTCCCGGTCACCCTTCTTCTTGACCTCTGCTTCAATCCTTCCAATGGTCTTGTTGTTTTTCCCAACATTTTCAGCTACTGACTTTTGAAGCGTCTGGTCGATAAAGATAAATTTCTCAAGCACCGAGTTACTAATCTGGAGCGCCAATAAAGCCGTTAGCACCAGATACATCATCCCAATCATCTTTTGTCTAGGAGTTTCTTTGCCACCTGCCATAATTAATTCATTTTAATTTGCCTGAAATAAAAAAATAATTTCTCGATAATCCGCTTATCCCTGAGCTTTAGGTGCGGCGCTGGATTGCCCGCCACCACTTCGCATCGCGGTAAGCATATTGCCATAAATGTTATTAAGAGAAGTCAGGTTTGAGGTCAATTTTTGCATTTCTTCAGAAAACCTCTCTGATCCTTTACCTGCTTTTTCCATACTTTCCATAACCGCAGCTACGTTAGAATAGAATTTATTCATAGCCTTAATATGGCTATTCGCATCATTCAATTCCATTTCATAGACTGCGTTTAGTGCTCCCAGGTTTTTCGTAATATTTTGAACCTGGCTATGATACTCTTTCGCATCCTGAGAGGCATTTGCCATTTGAGACATTGCGCTGGCGGTTGTTGCATAAGACTTGCTCATATCAACCAATGCTTTGGATGCATTACCCACATTCTTGGAATATTCTTCAGTAGCAACGGCGGCATTAGAAAGTGAAGCCATTTGACCAACATTTTTGGAGAGATTGGACATTCCCTTTCCCAAACTGTCGATCAACTCTGGCCCTATCTTGGCACTTTCCAGCATGTGATCAAGTTTCTTGGTTACGGAATCTCCGCTATCTTTCTTGTTGGCAATTCTGGGGGCCCCGGCACCACCCTGATAATCCTCCGCTAATTCGGGATATACTTTTGTCCAGTCAAGCTCAGAGTGCTTGGGCTCAAAAGCACTTAAGAAGAAGATAATTGCTTCCGTGGTTAAGCCAATACCCAACATAGCAGCAGCGCCTGGTAAGTGCAATATTTTAAACATAGCACCAACAATAACTACCGCCGCCCCGATACCATAGACCTTGGGCATAATGGTTACAAAAAGAAGCTCAACGAAACCGCCTTTTTTACTACTCATGTTGTTTAAAGTTTAGATTGATTAAGACTTAAAAGTATTATGTGTTTACAAGTTATAAAAATTATTGAAATTCTCTACCCGAAGAACGACCTAAATGGGTCATTGCACATCTAAATCCTATATATGCCCGTGTTGAATCTTTATATTCAAAGGTTCTGGTACCAGTTTCAAGGAAAAATGCAACATCCTTCCATGATCCGCCTCTAATTACCTTTTTAGGTTCATTTACATCAAAATAGGTTGGATTCAGGTCCCATACCAGGGGAACTGAGGCCGGATTGAAGGCATCTTCAGCCCATTCGGACACATTACCTGCCATATCATATAATCCATAATCATTTGCAAAGTAAGACATAACAGGAGAGGTATAAGCAAATCCATCATCATAATAATTTCCTCTTCCAGGTTTGAAATTGGCTAGCATGCATCCTTTGGAATTCCTTATGTAGGGATTACCCCAAGGGTATTTTGCCATATCCCGTCCTCCCCTTGCAGCATACTCCCATTCAGCCTCTGAAGGGAGACGAAAATTAGGCATCGGGAAATCCCCGACACTTTGTCTGTAGTCATTTAAATACTGGGTTCTCCAGTTGCAGAAGTATTTTGCTGCCTCCCAGTCTACCCCGGAAACCGGGTATTCATCAAATGCAGGATGCCAATAGTAATAAGCCATCATAGGATCACCCATATGATGCGTGAAATCCTTTACCCAAACTGTGGTGTCCGGGTACAACTCACGCATGACGAAATCTTCGCCGAGCACACTTAGTGAATCTTCAATTATTTCATTCATGAATTGGCGATACTCATTATTGGTGATTTCAGTATCGTCCATGTAGAAGCTGCCTATTGTTATTTGCTTGTTGAAGTTAATCTGTGAATGAGCAACGTCTTCATCAGCCTGCCCCATATGAAAAGTTCCTGCGGGAATTGGTACCATACCGAAAGGTATTGTCATTACCCAACCTTCCCGATCCGGAACACCTACCAACTCCCCACGGTCACCTCTTCCTCCACCTCCAATTCCCAGAAGACCACATCCGGTTATCCAGGAAAGACAACCAATGACTGCCAGAAAGTATAAGGTTTTTCTTATACTGAAATGATTCTCCATAGCGCTTTCAGAATTAAACTTGGTACACAATTAACTCCAAGTTAACTTATTTTATTGCCTAAAATAAAACCAAAATATTAATTCCTTGATGAATTAATGGGAAAATTTTTAGAAGCAATTATAATTAATTTTAACTAGTAAAGAATTTTTACTTCTCCAAATTGTACAAATTTGACTTAAAAAGCAAAATATTAAGTTATTCTTATTAATTGAATCTGGGGGTTTTTATGGCCTTTCTGGGCTCATTTGAGAAGGGTAAAAGATATGAAACCATCAACTCATGTGAAGTAGGCTGTTTGGCCTCGCGGTCTTTGATTATTAAGTCGATGGAATAGCCTACCTTCAGAGCCCTATCCTTCAGAAAACTATATCCCAGCAATAATATTGCAGCTTCCGATTGCCTGAAGGCACCTCCAACCCACATTTTCTGGTTAAATGTACCCACCAGCCCCAAATCGAATGAATAGGAGTTAAGGTCTGTTTTCACCAGGACGGATGGAGTGAGGGTGAAATTGTAGCCCGCTTTGGAAATATAACCGGCGGTTATTGTGAGATTTGGTTCTAACGGACTTGTTTGCCCGGCAACACCGAAATCAAATTGGGATTGGAGCAGGTGATTTAATGCTACTCCAAGGTAGTATTTTGGTGCACTATACCAAATGCCAGCGGCCAAATCAGGTTTAACTTGTGAAGTTTTGCCGGATTTATTCACTAATAATGGATCGTCGGGCTGAACAGGTCGGAATTGATCGTAATCTATAGTTTGAGCAAAAATACCTGCCCGAATTCCGATGCTAATCGTAGCTTCTTTAATTGGGTAATGAAATGCGTAGGTTGCCAAAGCTTTAAAATTGTTCTGTGGGCCGAGGTTATCATTCGACAGTTCTACGCCGGCTCCGCCCCGAAGTTTCCGGATTGGTAAACTGAAGTTCAATATTTCGGTGTTCGGGTTTCCTCCATTTCCGTCAAAGGATGTACTAAAACCCAACCATTGAGTTCTGTGAACCGCGGTAATTCTTGCCACTCCTTCAATTCCAGCGTAAGCCGGATTATAGTGAAGCGAGTTAAACATGTATTGGGAGAATTGGGGATCCTGTTGGCCCAGAACTTCAAGTCCAAATCCAAAGCTTATAAGGATAAAAACAGCAAGTGAGTGCGCTCTCATTTCTAAGTTCTAAAATTAGGAACTAATTGAATTAGTTTCTTATTGCGGGCAATTTTCAGCCTAACTTATTTGCTTTTTTTATATAAAGCTCCAAGGCTCCGGTCATGGATGGTGCCACTGGTAGCGGAGCTTTTATATCAAGAATTAAGCCAGCCTTATTTACAGCTTCGGCGGTTGCTGGACCGAATGCTGCAATTCTTGTATTGTTTTGTTTGAATTTTGGAAAATTGACAAACAAACTATTTATACCTGACGGGCTGAAGAAGGCAATTACATCATACTTGATTTCGGCAAGGTCTGATAAATCACTTGCAACAGTTTTATAAAGAATTGCTTCACGGAAATTATACCCTTGTTCTTTCATATAACCCGGGATGTCATCTTTCCTGATATTCGAGCAAGGGAACAGGTATCTCTCGTTCTTATGTTTCTTCAGAATTTCGATCAGGTCCATCGCGGTTTTATCGCCTGTAAAAATTTTTCTTTTTCTAATTACAATATACTTCTGAAGGTAATTCGATGTTTGTTCCGAGATACAAAAATACTTCATGTCTGATGGCACATCAATCTTCATTTGAGTACACATATTAAAGAAGTGATCCACTGCATTCCGGCTTGTAAAGATTATTGCCGAATGCTCGAGAATGTCAATCTTCTGCTTACGAAAGTCATTTATGGTGACGGGTTCAACCTGAATAAAAGGTCTGAAATCAACTTTCAGGGTATACTTCTTTGCAAGGGCGAAATAAGGTGAATTAACATCCTGGGGTTTCGGTTGAGATACCAGTATACTTTTAACCGCAAAAAGTCTTTCTACCGGAAACAACCCCTCGCTTCTTTTTACCATAACATCCATAGGGTCTATTCTTACTCCAATTAATCGTTAGATTAAAATCAACTTTATAGCAAACAAATAGGGCATTATTTCTGTGGCGCAAAGGTATGAAAATAAATGCAGAAATTTATAGGGTGAGCCCTTCAATAATTTAAGCAGCATAAGGAGTATCCGGAAAGTGGCTGCCAAAACTATAAGTGAAACCATAAAAGAATAAATGAAGGTTTCATTCCCAAAGGCAAAAAAACAAGCAACCAGGCAAGATGCCATAAACAATAGGAAAAGGAATGAGAATCTTTCGTAATTAAAAAAATGGATTGTTGAGAATTCAGTTAATCGAAATAAACCGCCTATATATCTAACCAGCATCCATTTAACAACGATCCAAATATAAAATCCTCCCATTACTATGCTTTGAAATACCAGAAGTTGTCCGGAAGTAAATGTATTAATCCTAAAATTTATCGAAAAGGTATCTGGTGTTAAAAGCAAAAGTGCAACAACCATGAAGGAAGAATAAAAACTAACTACCAAATAGAAAATCGGGTTTGGGGCGCTAAATAGCTTGCCCTTAAATATTAGCTCTTCGCGATTTGTAAGGTTGAAAGTACGGTTAATTGAAAAATACCCCTGTAGGGTTCCGTGGGTATTCATATTAAAGATTGCAGTTAGGACAAGGCCTGAAAGAAATGATATAAGAAGAAACTTCTGGTCTGACTTTCGGGGTCGAGGTGAAATCTCTCTCATTTGTCTAAAAGTAGTCTTAATCAATTTCGTTTGCAGGTTGGTACGATTCAGGTTCTTTCCATAAATAGAAATCAGCCGTTCGGAATTTCCGGCAAGGAACTGCCTGGTGGAAAAGATGAATGTTGTATCATTTTCAAAAAATTCAAATAATCTGTTGTCGATCCACAATGAACTTCCCTCAGGAATTTGCATAAGAAATTCACCTTCTGCTAAAATATTTCTTCTGATATAAAAGTGGATCGCGTTACTTTTTTTATTGAAGGGGATTAATTCAAATTTGCCATTTTTATTCTCCATCCACCCATAACTTAAATCAAGGATTGGGCTTTGAATCCGGGTGGAGTCTGATTGCTGAGCATAACCGGAAAAGGTTATCAGCATCAAGATCCAAAATTTACCGAAATAAACTCCTGCGTTTAAATTCACAATAGATTGTAATCAAAATTGAAAATACAAATAAGACAAAAATAGCACGGTTAGGATCAAAATGGAAAATGCTAACCATGGCAATTCCTGTGAGCGACGAGAACGATGTTATTGAAAGAATTATCAGCAGGGTTTTCCTTTTCGTAAAACCAGAATCAATTAATATGTGATGAATGTGATCCCGCCCTGGCGTAAATGGTGACGTCCGTTGAAATATACGCAGAAATACAACCCTGACCAGATCTGTTACGGGCAGCATCAGTAATGAAAAGGCAATCACAATTCCGGAGGCATCTTTGGTAGTCTCCATCAAACTTAGACTTAATACAGCAACCATAAATCCAGTGATCAATGAACCGGAGTCGCCCATAAAGACTGCTGATTCTTTAATATTATACCGCAGGAATCCCAGAAGACTTCCACCCAGGCAAATGCAGGCTATTGCCAACATTGAATTAAATCTTAAAAGGTAAAAACCAAGGATTAAAGAAATGATAACACCAATTGACGCCGCCAGTCCATCTAATCCATCTATAAAATTGATTGCATTGGTTACCGCTACTATATATATTATTGTGAGGGCATATTGAACCGGGAGGTAAAAGTAGTCAAAGCCAAGTAATCCCTTGAAGGAAGTCAGCATAAATTCACTTTCATAAATCAGGAGAGAAGTGGCTAAAATCTGAACAATCAATTTTTTCCAGGTTTTGATTTCATTTAAATCATCTTTAACTCCGAGAAAGAATAACAGCAGAATTGAAACAAGGAAGTACTGAAGAAAATTATCAATCCGGGTAAATATCAAAATTCCAGAAAAGGTACCGGCAAAAATGGCTACTCCACCAAGCCTGGGAGTAAGTAAGTGATGAATCTTCCGCTTTTCAAATGAATCCATTAATCCCTTTTTCCACGCCAATTCAACAACGGAAGGAACAGCGTAAAGGGAAATAATTGCAGACCACAAAAAGGGTAATATGAAATTTGTTATGCTCAAATCTTTTGGCAAGATAACGGGTTAACCGGTAACTTTAATAACTGTGTATTAAATTGGCAAAATTCTTAGCTAAAGTTGTGGGAATATACTTTCATATACCTTTTTGTAAGCAAGCCTGTTACTACTGTGATTTCCATTTTAGTACCGACAATAGTATCATGGTAGAAATGGTTGAATGCATGCTCGCTGAAATCACTTTACAAAATTCATATTTAGCAAGTGACCTTAAGACTATTTACTTCGGTGGTGGAACCCCATCTTTGTGTTCTCCAAAAGAAATAGAAAAAATTCTGAATGCTGTTTATAGTAATTACAATGTTGACGAGCAGGCTGAAATAACAATAGAGTGCAATCCGGATGACTTGAATGATTCATACTTAAATGAATTGAAATTACTGGGCATTAATCGACTCAGCATTGGTATCCAGTCTTTTGATGACAAGGAGTTGAGATTAATGAATCGTGCTCATGACAGATCTCAGGCATTAATTTCTCTTCAGTTAGCCCGCGAAGCAGGTTTTAATAATATAAGTGTTGATTTGATTTTTGGAATTCCAGGTGGTTCATTAAATATGATAAGAAATAATCTGAACAAGTTAATTGAAATCAGGCCTGAACACATTAGCACTTACGGAATGACCATTGAACCAAGGACTGTGTTTGGCAATTGGGTTAAGAAAGGCAAACTGGTTGAAGAAGGTGAAGATCAAAGTGCTATTCAATACGAGGTGATCATGGCAACTTTGAAAGATCATGGGTATGAGCATTATGAGATTTCCAATTTTGCATTGCCAGGATATGAATCGAGGCATAACAGCAATTATTGGAAGGGAGCCACTTATCTTGGGATTGGGCCTGGCGCACACAGTTATAATGGTGAGTCCAGACAATTTAATATTCGAAATAACAGAAAATATATAGCCTCCATCAGAAAGGGAATAATACCAATGGAACGTGAGGTTCTTTCGCGGAGTCAAAAAATTAATGAGACAATCATGACTTCCATCCGGACGAAATGGGGTTGTGATTTGGTTTCATTAAAAACTAAATTTGATTATGACTTATATTCCATTCACAAAAAATATTTGGAGCAAATATTAGCTGAAGATTATATTATTGTGAGTGAAGGCATGTTGGTGCTAACCGATAAGGGCAAACTTATCGCGGATCATATTACAGAAAAACTTTTTCATGAAGATTGAATTTAATTTTAATGGAGAAAAATACGCTGCAGATTTAAGCAACCCTTTAGATATCTCCATTCCTTTGAGGGAGGGAGAAAGTAATCCGAATTGTTATTGGGCAGAGCCTCCCGTATTTGAAACAATAGTTTCGGGTGATTTTATCGGCAGTGTCTCTGAAGGCGGCCCGGTCAATTATCAAAAGATTTCCATAACTCCGCATGGAAATGGAACTCATACAGAATGTTACGGACATATCTCTGCCGATGGTGCGACGATTAATGGTACTCTCAAAAAATTTCACTTCGTTTCTGAATTGGTTTCCATTGAACCCATTTTGATGGGAGATGATTCGGTAATAACATGGGAGAGCCTTGAGGCAAAAATTTCCAATACGAATATTGAAGGTTTAATCGTGAGGTCATTACCAAATTCGGTAGGAAAATTAGCCCGAAGGTATTCCGGAACCAACCCGCCATACTTTGATCCCAAGGCGTTGAAGATGCTTGCAAACAGAAACTTTTTGCATTTGATGGTAGATTTGCCTTCGGTTGACAGGGAAGTTGACGGCGGGAAACTTCTGGCCCACCGTAATTTTTGGAATTTCCCTGCCGCAACCCGCGGAAATGCGACAATTACCGAATTGATTTTTGTGCCCGATTCAGTACCCGATGGCCTATATCTTGTTAATCTGCAAATAATCAGTCTTGAAACGGATGCCTGCCCTTCAAAGCCCTTGCTTTTTCCTATGTCAAAGATTTAATTTTGATTACTCATTTTCATTGCTACTTTTGAAAAACCAGTCCAATGGATTCTGCCGAGAAAAAAACATACTTGCTTTTGCTATCTGTGATTTTCCATTATCATGGTCTTGATAAGGAGGAGGAGGAATTATTAAACGAAAAAGCTGAGTTGATACATGGAAGAGAAGAGTTGAAATGGGTTGATGAGTTTATTTCTAAAGACTACATACATGCCTTTGAGAATGCCCGTGAATATCTTAAAATAGAATTTCCGAAGATAAAAAAATCGAACCAGATTAAGTATATGGAAGAGACCTGGAGAGCAAACCTTTCTAAAGGATTCATTACAGAAATGGAGGCACGGGCCATGGTCAAACTTGCCAGGGATTGGGGCATTGAAAAGGAATTGCTGGAATATGCAAGAAAAACAACTTGATGGATCTGCCTTACAGACTCATTATGTCTTTAAACTTCGCAGCTTGCCTTCGGCTTACCTCAATTTTTTCTCCACCTTTCAGTTTCGCCATAAGTCCTCCATTAAACCAGGGTTCGATGGAATCTAACCATGACAAGTTTATGATGTGCTTTCTACTTGCGCGGAAAAAAGATCGTTGATCCAGCCGTTCATCAAGGGCATTTAGAGATTTATGAATCATCGGTTTAAATGTTTCAAAATAAACTTTGATATAATTCCCGTCGGATTCGAATAACCGGATATCTGCCAGACTTACGAACCAACAGCGATCACCATCTTTAACAAATACCCTGTCTGTCAATTTCAGTTTATGATCACTTTTTGCGTTTGAATCATTGGCCAGATTGAATTTTGAAACTTTGGAGATTGCCTCCGCCAGTCTTTCATTCTGGATAGGTTTTAGTAAATAATCAATGGCGCTGACCTCGAATGCCTTTAGTGCATATTCATCGTAGGCAGTTATAAAAATTACCATAGGCACCGAATCCAATGATTCGAGGAATTGAAATCCGGATTTTCCCGGCATTTGGATATCGAGGAAAAGGAGGTCGGGGTTAAGTCTATTTACCATTTCATAAGCTTCGTCGGCATTAGCTGCTTCACCTACAACTTCAATTTGTTTATGTTCTTCAAGGAGGCTTAGTAATTCCTTTCGTGCCAGTCTTTCATCATCTATTATAAGGGCTTTCATATATTGAGCGGTAGGGTTATTTCAGTTAATACGGTATTGTGATCCTCGTTTCCTATTCGAAAAGTTGCTTCATTCCCATAAATAAGATTTAGCCTTTGCAAGGTGTTGCTTATTCCATATCCTTCTTTTCTTTTTGTTGATTTGCCATTTAAATATTGTCCTGAGTTTCTTATTCTGATAACCATTCGTGAATCTTTAACCACAGTTGTCAGTTTAATAACACCACCTTTTTTGAGTGTAGAGATACCATGCTTAATTCCATTCTCAACTAAAGTTTGCAGCATTAAAGGTGGAACCGAAAATCTTCCTGATTTAGGATCAATGTCATAAAAAGTTTGAAGTCGTTCTTCATACCGGATGCTTTCCAACCCAAGATAATCTTTCACTGTATTCAATTCTTCATCAAAATTCGTTAACCGTTTCTTATCTGTGACCAATGAATTTCTAAGGATGTTTGATAATTGCGTAATTGCTTTTTTAGCTTTGGCGGGTTCATCTTCAACCAATGCCCGAATTCCATTTAGGGCATTAAATATAAAATGCGGATTCAGCTGAGATTTAAGTTGGTTCAAGGCGATTTCATTTAACGCGGCTTCGTATTTCAGGCTTGCGCTAAACCTTTCAAAGTAGTGGTAAACGAAATAAAAAAGTGACCAAACAAATAAGATAATGGTATTAATGGAAGTGAGACCAAGCATGGTCGCTAATTTATACAGTTTGGGATCTGCTATTGAAGTCACCTGTGAAACAACAACTCTAAACAGATATATTAAGAGTCCCATAATAATACTGGAGACTATCACCTTATAGAAAATTCTTATTTTACCATCATTTAGCCATTTGCGTTTAGTAATCAGATTTCGATAATAATGTGTAATAAGGAAGAAAATTATTCCTTCTGAAATAAAAAGAACCAGAAAGGCAGGTTTTGATGCATAAATATTTCCGCCATAATTTGCGGCACCACCCAGAATATTAAGAATCGTGTAAACTGTCCAGCCCACAATCTGGAAAATCCAATAAACCTTGTTCTTTGAGAGTGAAATCATTTAAGCTAAGATACGCATTTAGAAAAAGTTTGGCTGCAAAATTTGTTGAAATGGTTATGAACTTTTCTTTTCCCAATTAGGAATAAATTTTCGAATAATCAGTCGCGTTCCCCGGTCATACGTGAAATAATTCCACACCCAGTTACTTAGAATCACAATTTTATTCCGGAAACCAATTATTGAAACCAGGTGAATGAACATCCAAATCATCCAGGCAATCAACCCGCCAAAGTGCATATTGCCGGGCAGATCAGCCACCGCTTTATTCCTTCCAATCGTTGCCATGCTACCTTTATCCTTATATTCAAAAGGTACCGGATTTAAGCTTTTTTCAATTCTTTTCAGATTCCTTCCCAGGAGTCTTCCTTGTTGAATTGCCACCTGGGCAAGCATTGGATGGCCGTCAGGATATGCTTGCGTCTGCATTACGGAGATGTCACCCACGGCATAGATATTTTCGGTTCCCCGTACTTTATTAAATCTATCTACCAATATTCTTCCTTTGAGTTGTGACTCTTTCGAAATACCATTGAAAATTGTTCCTTTAACTCCTGCAGCCCAAATAACGGTTCTGGTTTCAATAGCATTTTCATTGGACAGCAGCACTCGATTGCCATCAAACTCTTTTACCATTGTATTGAGCACCACATTTACCGAGAATTTTCTAAGTGATTTTACGGCTGTTGTTCCTGCTTTTTCTGACATTCCTGCCAGCAGCTTTTCAAGACCCTCAACCAGGTAGATATTCATTCCTGAAAAATCCAATTCCGGATAATCTTTTGGCAGAACATGTCTTTTCAATTCTCCCAACGCTCCTGCCACCTCCACTCCGGTTGGCCCACCTCCTACCACAACAATATTCATATATTTTTCCAGCTCTTCCTGGTCGTCAATCAGTACGGCATGTTCAAAGTTTTGCAGAATGTGACTTCTCAGATTTAATGCATCGTTTACCTCTTTTAATGGAAATGCATTTTGTTCCACTGATTTATTTCCATAGAAGTTTGATACTGTTCCAGTTGCAATGATTAGAATATCAAAATTGATCTCCCCCAGGTCAGTCAGCACCTTCTTTGTTACCGGATCAATGTCCAACACTGAAGCCATTCTGAAGTAGTACTCATAATTCCCGCTGATTTGTTTTCTTAATGGCCCTGCAATTGAGTCGGGCTCGAGTCCTGCTGTTGCTACCTGGTACAATAAAGGCTGAAAAGTGTGGAAATTATTTTTATCTATTAAAACCAGTTGAAAATTCTGATGTTTCAAATTTTTGAGGAGATTGATTCCTGCAAATCCACCGCCGATAATTATAATTCTTTTTTTTGTTGTGTCCGGTATTGAAAGTTTTTGAGAATTCATCTTTAGTGTTAACTATTTTTTTCAAAAAGATTCAAATTGATGTAACCTTTTTGTAAAAAATCCATTTATATATTTGACAGTTCAAATAGTTTTAATATTTGTTTTGGTTGAGTGAAAGCGCTACTACACGGTAGCGCTTTTGTTCTTTAATTCAGATTTAAGATATTTTGAGGTATAGCCTTTGCCTGATTTAACCAGTGATTCTGGTGTTCCTAGTGCAACTATCCTTCCGCCTTCTTCTCCGCCTTCGGGTCCAAGATCGATAATGTAATCAGCCACTTTGATAACATCAAGGTTATGCTCAACTATCAAAACCGTATTCCCTTTATCTACCAATTGATTGAGAACGTCAAGCAAATGCCGGATATCCTGAAAATGCAAACCGGTAGTAGGTTCATCCAGAATATAGAAAGTTTTACCAGTATCTTTCTTTGACAATTCTGTTGCTAATTTAACCCGCTGTGCTTCTCCCCCCGAAAGGGTGGTTGCATGTTGCCCAAGGGAGATGTATCCAAGTCCCACTTCTTCAAGAGTCTTTATTTTGCGAAGTATTCTTGGTTGATTTTCAAAGAAGATTACCGCATCATCCACGGTCATGTCCAGGACATCTGCAATGGATTTCCCTTTGAATCTTACTTCAAGGGTTTCACGGTTATAGCGTTTGCTTTTGCAAGTCTCGCAAGGGACATGTACATTCGGCATGAAGTCCATTTCAATCAATTTTAATCCGGCACCCTCACAGGTTTCACATCTTCCGCCCTTCACATTGAACGAAAACCGTCCGGGTTTATAAGCGCGGATTTTAGCTTCCGGAAGTTCTGAAAACAAAGATCGAATGTCGGAAAATACACCTGTATAGGTAGCTGGATTTGATCGCGGCGTTCTGCCAATGGGAGATTGATCCACTTCAATAACTTTATCAATCTTTTCAAGACCTTTAACACCGGCAAAGGGCAAAGGTTCTAATCTTGATGAGTAGAAATGCTGATTCAGAATTGGGAACAGAGTGTCATGAATGAGCGTAGATTTTCCGCTTCCTGAAACTCCGGTTACACAAATCATTTTCCCTAAGGGAAATTCAACCGTGAGATCATTCAAATTATTGCCCGAAGCTTTTATCAGAATTATCTTCTCTCCATTTCCTGATCTTCTTTTTTCGGGGGTTGAAATTTCCAAATCACCCCGTAAATAAGCGGCTGTTATACTGCCGTTCTTAAGGAATTGCAAAGGCTTTCCTTGAGCAACAATTTCTCCACCATGCCTTCCGGCTCCCGGGCCAATATCAATGAGGTAGTCCGAGGAAACCATCATTTCCTTATCATGCTCAACGACAATTACCGTGTTGCCCAGGTCTCTTAAGCTTTGAAGTGCATGAATGAGCCGAATATTATCCCTTTGATGCAATCCAATGCTGGGCTCATCAAGAATGTATAACACCCCAACTAACTGGGTACCGATTTGGGTCGCTAATCTGATTCGCTGGGCTTCACCTCCGGATAAACTTCTGAGAGTTCTGTTGAGTTGAAGATATTCCAGACCTACACCGGTTAAAAAACCAAGCCGCTTTCTGATTTCCTTAAGCACTTCAGATGCAATCCTTTTTTGACTTTCTGAAAGTCTATCCTCAAGATTCCTGAACCAATCCGCTAGTTGTTTTAGATCATAAGTAGCAAGTTCGGCGATGTTTTTGCCATCAATTTTAAAGCAAAGGGATTCTTTCTTAAGTCGGGCTCCCTCACATTCCGGGCAGGTTTTGGAAATTGTAAATTCATTAATCCATTTTTGAATTGCTTCGGTACCCGTATCTTTTTGCTTTACCAGGAAATTGATGATACCTTCAAATTTTGTATTCCATTCTGTACCCGGATATTTTACTGAAGGAACTGCCACCGGGACTTTATCTCCGTATAGTAAAATATCGACTACTTCATCCTGAATATTTTTAACAGGAGTTGTCAGGTTGAATTTATATCTTTTCAGAATTGCATCTATTTTCTTAAAAATCCAGATGTCTCTGTAAACACCCAGGGGTAAAATAGCTCCCCTGCTAATGCTTAGATTGCTATCAGGAATTACCGATTCCCGGGTAATTTCCTCCACTGCTCCGAGCCCGTTACAAACCTGGCAAGCCCCATAAGGTGAGTTAAATGAAAAAAGATTAGGAGCAGGCTCATCATAAGAAACTCCGCTTTCCGGATCCATAAGAAATTTCGAGAAGTAATGAGTAGAGCCATTTTCCTCCATTAACATAATCACCCCTTTTCCTTCCTTCATGGCAAGATTTAAGGATTGATTGATTCTGAATTTTTCTTTGTCTTTTACCTCAACCCTGTCAATTACGACTTCGATGTCATGAATTTTATACCGGTCTACCTGCATTTTAGGTACTAAATCATGGAGTTCCCCATCAATACGTACCTTGTTATATCCCAATTTTCGGATTTGAAGAAACAATTCACGGTAGTGACCTTTTCTTCCTTTTACAACAGGCGCGAGAATTGTGATTTTTTTGGATTTAAATTGTTCGAGGATCTTTTCAAGGATTTGATCTTCTGTTTGTTTAATCATCTTGTTTCCCGTAACATGAGAGAATGCTTCGGAAGCTCTTGCAAAAAGGAGCCGCATGAAATCATATACCTCAGTTACAGTGCCTACTGTTGATCTTGGATTCCGGGATGTAGTTTTTTGCTCGATGGATATAACCGGACTTAATCCATTTATTTTATCAACATCAGGCCGTTCCAGGTTTCCGATGAAGGAGCGTGCATAGGCAGAAAAACTTTCCATATATCTTCTCTGTCCTTCCGCATAAATGGTATCAAAGGCCAGGGAAGATTTTCCGCTGCCGCTGATTCCGGTGATTACTACAAGTTTGTTCCGCGGAAACTTGAGATCGATATTCTTTAAATTATGCTCCCTGGCACCGAAAATCTCTATCGATTCATGGCCAGTCGCGTCAAAGCCATTGGTTGAGTTCGTTCCGGATTTAGTTTTTCTCGCCCCCACTTGCTGAAATTGTGCGCAAAATTACAAATAATAAGAGCAAGTTCAGGTATTAGAAAATTAATTTGTGGCAGGTATCGCGATTTCAAATGACTCACCACGAGAAACGGATAATTGATCTCTGATTAACCATGGATTCAACCTTTTCAGAATTTTATAATTGATTCCCTGAGTTCGCGCGAATTCTATTAAGTCCGGGATGTCTTCAGAAACCAAAATGGTTTTTGTTGGTTCAGGTTCATACAAATGAATATCTTTTACCTGGAAACCATATTTGGCGGGATGAGACAAAATTTCTTTCAGGGCCAATACTCTGAAAATATATCTGGAGGTTTCTTCATTCAATAACAGGTCATAGTAAGAGTCTACCTTTTGGTTATCCATGGCGTTTTGCATTCCCCGCATCCCTCTGTCGTAGCTGGCTGATACGAGCGTCCAATTGTTAAATTTGTCATACGCCTGTTTAAAATATTTGCAGGCAGCACGAGTTGATTTGATTGGATCATATCTTTCATCAACATCACGATTCACGGTTAATCCAAAATCTTTTGCCGTTCCTTTAAGGAATTGCCAAAAACCGACTGCATTCTTTTCGGAAATGTCATTGATCAATCCACTTTCGATAACTGCTATGTATTTGAAATCATCCGGAATGTTTTCTTCACGAAGAATTTTTTCAATCTGAGGAAGCCACCTGTTTGCCCGTTTGATCATGAAAATGGTATTGTTGTGCCAGTATGTATTGATATGGATTTCTCTGTCGAGCCGTTCACGAACATCAGGTATTTCGAGGGGAACCCGTTCTCCGGCGAATGAAATAGTATCCGGAAGGTCAAAGGATTTAGCACCACCAGGAAAGTTCCAATCAGGTTCTGCCACTGTAATTCGTGCGGGAGTTTCTTTTTCGACCTCAGCGTGATCATAGAAAATATATCCAATCAGAATTATCAGGGTCGCGAGGGAAAGGTATGTATTTATGTATTTCAAACTGAAAATTAGAAGTTGGGAGACAACAGGTATTTGGAATAGAATTCATCAATCACCTTGACAGCATCTGTGGCATTGTCTACAATATTCACCAGTTCCAAATCTTCGGGACTTACGTTTGCACTTTCCTCAATGGCCACTTTCTTTATCCAGTCAAACAATCCCTGCCAATATTCCTTGCCAACAAGAACAATTGGGAACCTTCCAATCTTCTTTGTCTGGATCAAAGTTACAGCTTCAAACATTTCATCCAGAGTTCCAAAGCCTCCCGGCATTACTACAAATCCCTGGGCGTATTTTACGAACATTACTTTTCTAACAAAAAAATAGTCGAAGGAGATCAATTTATCCGAATCAATGTAGGGATTTGAGAATTGTTCATGAGGCAATTCAATATTTAAGCCCACGGATTTTCCCGACTCGCTGCGTGCTCCGCGATTACCCGCTTCCATAATACCCGGACCTCCACCCGTTATTACCCCATAGCCATGCCGAACAAGTTTGGCAGCGATTTCTTCAGCCATTTTATAATACGGTGCACCAGGCTTTGTTCTTGCGGAACCAAAAATAGAAACACACGGTCCTATTTGGGACAATTTCTCAAATCCCTGAACAAATTCTGACATAACTTTAAAGATGGCCCACGAATCTGAACTCTTTATTTCATTCCAATCCCTGTCTTTGAAAGCGTTTCTGATTTTGCTTTCACCGTCTTCATCAGCTCCATTGGTTTTTATGGATTCATTTGCTTCTTCCTTCATATTAATCGATTTAAGTCTTTCTTTCCGCAGTTCCCAGGTTGCAATTCCCTTGAATTATAAAATCAATTTACAATAATTTGCAGTTAATGTTCGTCCACTATTTGAAATTTTGCTCATCAGATTTCCCGCAATGCTTCGGTCAGTGTTGGGTAATCAAATTGAAATCCTTCATTCTGAATCTTCTCCGATGAAATCCTGGAACTGCCTAATAGAGCGGATGCAATCTCACCGTACATTAATCTCAGTATGAAGCCGGGAACATTTGGCATGAAAAAGGGTCTCTTTAAGGCTTGTGCTGCCTGTCGTGTAAACTCTTTATTTGTAACGGGGTTTGGTGACACCGCATTGTAAACGCCTTCTGCTTTTTCATTTTCTATCGCCCATAAATAAATTCTGCATAAATCATGTATATGTACCCACGACATATATTGATCTCCGGAACCTACCGCAGCACCAAATCCTGTTTTTACTACTTTAGCAATTTTCTCCCATCCATTTTGATTATTGCCTACAACAAAACCTGTTCTCAATTTCACAGTTCGGATGCCTTTGCTGGAAAAGCCATCAGCTGCAGCTTCCCATTCTTTAGTTAAGGTTGCAAGGAAGTCGTCGCCAAACCTGCTTCCTTCTTTCTTTTCTATTGACCCGCTGTCGTAGCCGTAATATCCCGTAGCCGACGCTGATATGTAGGTTTTAACATCGTTTGGCTTTTCTTCAATTTTGTTGAGCAATAAATTCGTGGTTTTAATTCTGCTTTCCTTCAGTATTTTCTTTCGTTCCTTACTCCAATTCTTATCGGCAATTCCCGCACCTGCCAGGTTAACAATGATTTCAGTGTTGTTTAAAGCATTGTCATCAATGATATTTTCTTCATAATTCCAAAGGTAGGTTTTTACTCCTTCCGTGGTTTTATTTTCCCGGCTTAACCATGAAACGGAAAAGTTTTTCTCCAGCAATAATTTGGTTAGTTGAGTGCCGATACTACCGGAACCACCGGCAATTAAAACTTTTTTAGGCATATCAATGAGCATTCATTGTTAATGATGGTATTTTGATTTTACTCTACGATGAAATTTTATAGCTTGCATAAAAGCATAATGCAATGAAATTTACTACTTACATAATAACCTTTTTTCTGAATTTTAGTTTCGTCTTCGCCCAGGAAATTACAGTAAAAGAAGAAAGTAAGGCCATTGAGAAAGTGACCTATGCCGGCTACGAAACGACTGTTAATGGCAGTGTTGAAAAGCATAGGGATGCGTGGACAAAGTTATTGAAAAATAAGGGAAAGGTTAGAAAAAAGAATTCCTTGTACTTTTTAGAAGATTTTGTATTCCCTCAGATTACGGACAAGTTGCTGACGGGGGTTACCCAGATTAATCAATCGCGGGATTCGATTGTCACCATTTGGCTAGGAATTGATTCTTCAGTTCTTGAAGAAGAAGAATCGGGCAAGCTAATGAATGAAATTAGCGGGATGTTGTACACCTACGTTTTGGATTATAAGAAATCACTTGTATTAAATGACATTCAAAACGCTGAGAGGGCGGCAGCATTTACCAGTCGTCAACATCAAAGGTTATTACAGAATTTGGAAAACCTGACATTGCGGCTGCTTGATGCCGAGAATGAAAAGCGAAGGCTTGAAGAAAGTGTGAAGACCATGGAACTGGAGATTGAAGTTTTGAAACAGCGGATTGAAAATAATAAGGCAGATCAGGAGAAAACATACGAAGAACTGGAGCAAATCAGGAAGGTGCTGGAGATGCACAAAGAACGACTTAAGAAATTGAATTAACTTCGACCAACCGAGACAACAAATTTCCGGGAATAAAAAATCAGCTTTTACTTAAATGTTAACAATTGCACTTCCCGCCTTCTCCATATAATTGTTAAATCTTCCTATTACCATATTCACCATATCGGATTCCTTTCCCAGAATCCTGGAAGTGGCATAAATAATTTCGCCGGGACTCATGTCTTTCAAAAGAATCTTGAAATGCTGATCGGTAATATCAGAAGGATCATCAATAAGCAGATCTGCGTAAGCTCTCAGGGCAGCTTTTCTAACCTGCGCCTTTAATGATTGGGGAGACGTGGGACTCATTCTTTGCTTCATTAATAGTATTCTAATTTAACCCGGAAGATTCTAAGATTCAAGTCCTGAATTCAGGAAAAAATACCTTTTCCTGCTTATGTACAAACCCAATGAAATTAATTTCTATAAAGGATGAAAGTTCCTTTAAATGTTCAAACAAAATTATTGTGTCCTATTATCGTTGAATTATCTGCTGGAAAATTATATGTTAAGTGAATGTTAAGAAAGAAACATCCGGGCTAAACAGTGTTCCTAAATGATTATCGAATTGCCTTTAAATCAGCAATCCACATTCCTTTTTTTTAATTAAATTAAACTTAACAGTCTGATAAAGTCCTAATAACACTTAGCTGGTTTCTTTGTAAAGAGAAAAATTCCATAATTACCGTTGAGGAAAAAGAAATACAAGATTCTGGTTGTTGATGATGAACCCGATATCATTGAGATATTGCAATACAATCTTGAAAAGGAGGGATTTGAGGTAAGATCATTAATAGACAGCAGGGAGACACTTACGGCGGCACTTGAATTCAAACCGGATTTAGCCATACTTGATATCATGATGCCCTACCAGGATGGAGTTGAAACGTGCAGGTTATTACGCCAGGAAAAAGAATTAAGTGATACTTACATTTTATTTCTGACAGCCCGAACGGAAGAGTATTCAGAAATTGCCGCATTTGAAACCGGCGCTGATGATTACTTAATAAAACCAATCAGGCCACGGGCGTTAATCAGCAGGATTAATTCGCTATTAACCCGTGAAGTTAAGCGGATACATACGGCTCCTCTTGATAATGGTAATTTGGTTATTGACAAAATGAGTTATACCGTGCATGTAGGCGATAGGATTATTTCATTGCCAAAAAAAGAATTTGAACTCTTGCACTTTCTCGCTGAAAATCCCCGGAAAATATTTAACCGGGATGCCTTGCTTGATAAAGTTTGGGGCTTGGATTCCCAGGTTCTTTCCAGAACTGTTGATGTTCATATCAGGAAAATCAGGGAAAAAATCGGTGACGAATATATTGCTACCATAAAAGGGGTAGGATATAAATTTGAACCTGAAGGAAAGGAGTAGAATTGATCCGAATATATTCGTAACAGACTAAATTCTTAACAACCAATTTGGCCAATATGGTGTCAAATAATAAATGCAATTGAATATGCTAGGTAAGTTGCTAAAATTCGGATTGGTTACGATATTCTTTTTGTTATTGATTGTAGCGTCTTGTAATGACCGAAGACATATTTCACCTCAGGAAATAGTAGAAATAAATGTTAATCTTACCTCTAAAGAAATTTATCAGTATGATTTAGGAGAAATCCCGATTGAAGGCGGATTTTCGATTATTAAAGTTGCTAAAAATTCAAGGATTTGTACGATCAAACTTTCAAATAAGAATAAATGGGTTTTTGAATATCAAGCTATTGCGGATTTTGCGGGAAATGATTTTGTGGAACTGAGAAACTGTATTAGCGCAGGTGGTTCTGAATGTTCACAAATTATACATTATCAATTTTACTTTTCTATTGAAAGGTAGATTCCAACGACAATGCTAATTTCTCCATCTTAGACAATTTAGCAGGTCGTTCCGGTAGTGACATCGCTGATCAGCTGCCACCAAAAACCTGTTACCAATCAGTTGGCATGACACTTGTAAACTGAAGACGGCCGTGAGGCATTATCCGCAGCGTTTGGAATTCGTTCCGGACCTGTTCAGAATGAGTATTTCCACCCAACGCTTATTGTTGTTCCCGGCTCAAATCTTGTGAAGTTTTGATCTTTTGCTCTAAATGCTGAATAAACTTCCTTCCTTGAACTATTAAGTAAATTGGAAATACTCAGGGTAATGATTGATCTCTGGTCAGAGCCCAGAGTTTTATTCATATTAAAGTTCAAACTATGAAATGGCTTCGCGAAAACATCCGGGAAGAGACCGGCACCAACAATAACGAGAGTGGCCCCTTTTACGTTGTAGAAAAAACCTCCATCCAAACCGACTACCGGATTATTATAGGAAAAGCCTGCATTAATGATGTAGGGAGCCTGGCCTGCCATTACCCGGACATTTTCTATTTCCTGACCATCCTTTTCATATGTTTTTCTTGAATTGAATTCTGTATTGGTCATATCGATTTGCGACCGGACATAGGTGAAATTTCCGCTGATGTTGAAATTCTCCAATGATGGCGCAAAAAAATCAAGGTTTTTTCTAAGTTCTATTTCAGCACCAAACAACCGGCCGTCACCAACATTTCGAGGCTGGTATTCAGTGCTGGTTTGTTGTTCCGGAATTCTAACCAATTCTATGGGATCATCAAAAGTTTTATAAAAAGCACTTGCCGAAATTAGTTCTCCCCTTTTGATATAAAACTCCCATCTCAAATCAAAGTTGTCAATGCTGGTCTCGGTGAGTTTCCCTTCCCAGTCCGGATAAGTAAATAAACCACCATTGAATATTCGATTGGTGATAGGGTCTATAATTTGAGCGAATGATAATTCCTTAAATGAAGGCCTGGCAATTGTTCTTGAATACGAAAACCTGAGGTTTTGCTGATCGTTGAGGGAATAAATCAGGTTTAATGAAGGAAAGATATCAAAAGCATCCAACACTTTCTCGTTATCCAGATTATTCCCGGTTCCCAGACTTGCATATTCAACGTCCCTTCCTGTGTGTCTTTGTACGTATTTTTCTCCCCTCAATCCAATAATCGCTTTTAAATTAGCGAGTGGTGAAAACTCATTGGATACAAAAATCCCCGTATTATGTACTGATGAGTAATATTGATTTGGATTTGGGATATTATTGCCTGATGAGTAGTATAAAGTTCCATTGGGAAATAAATTAGTATTGTTTAAAACGTTATTGGGATCGGCATTGAAATCCGGCTGAGTTCCGAAAAACTGTATGTCGAAGCCTAGTATTTCATAATCGCGCATTTTGAAAATATGGCTGGCACCAAATTTTAGTTTTGCTGATTCCCCAAAAAGTTTATAATCTTTTGAAACCGCGGCTTTTGATACAAGATTTAACTCTTCCAGGTATCGCCAAATTCGGTTTGGGTTACCTCCGGCGCCGGCACTAAATAGGGTATCTACAACTGTTTGTGTAAATGCCGTTTTCCGAATATCCGGGTTTGTTATCTTTGAAAAAGTGGGTGATACGCTCCAATCCAATTTCCATAATGTATTTATACTGTGTTTCTCCCCATTCAATAACAGGTTAGTTAGTCCTCGTTGGGTATATTCAAGATTATCCGAGGATGCAAAATAACCTGATTGACCTACTGCTTCTCCATCGTTATCCACGAAGAATTGGCCAGCTTTACTTTCTCCGTTTTGAAGATGCATGATGGTAAATTTCAACTTTGAGTTTTTGGTTTTTAGAGCAATTCCTCCCAGGCCGCCCAGCAATACATTATGTTCCCCAACGGATCCATTTTGTATTGTTGCGTACCTCAATTCGTATAAAGAAGGATTTATCAACCGCTGGTATTCACCATAAATGACTTCGTCATAAAATTTAGTCGAACTCTTATAGGTAGTTGAAAGGATATATCCGAGTTTCTTATCTCCCTTCAGGGAGGTTTGGTTGGCGAAGGAAACTCCCAGGCTGTAGTCCATAAAGCTGGTTTTACTTTTTGCCCCCAGGGTTGGGTTAAATTTGTTTAAAAACGCGTTAACATCTTGCTGAGAATCACCGCTAACAGGTGAGGGAACAGGGTTATTTCTCGCTTCTCCAGGCAGAGATCTGGTTCCGTCATCGAAGCCGAGGAAATCTGTTTTTCCGCCCTCATAGACCAGGTAATCAGGTCTTAGGTGCATTCCCGGGTTATAACCAATTCCCAGTGAAATATCGAATATTTTTTCATCCGGAAAATCCTTTGTTTCAATATTTACTGCGCCGCCTGTGAAATCTGCAGGCATTTCAGCTAGAGAGGATTTCATTACCATTATATTGTCAATCAAGTTGGTTGGAAAAATATCCATCTGCATACTGTTTCTGTCTGGATCTAAGCCAGGTATATCTACATTATTTAAGGTTGTTTTTGTGTACCTGTCTCCTAAACCTCTTACGTAAACATACTTACCACCTTCAACTGAAACCCCGGTAACTCTTTTGACGGCACCCGCGGCATCAGAATCGCCTATTTTTTTAAAGTTAACGGAAGATATTCCATCGATAAGATTTGGCGATTTTTTCTTTACTGTCAGTAACGCTGACTCTGAATTTCGAATAACATCGGCGGTTATGGTAACGCCTTCCAACTCTTTCACATATTCTTTCAACCGGATTCCATTGAGTAAAGTTACTTTACCTGTTTGCACCAATACTCCCGTTATTGTAACCGTTTCAAATGAAATGAATGAAACTTGTAAATCGTATTCACCCGGATCCAATTTAATTTCAAAGTTGCCGTCAAAATCCGTTATGGCACCTGTTGTCGTTCCCTTAACGACTACTGTAACACCAATCAGTCCTTCTCCATTTTTATCTTCAATTATTATTCCGCGCACTATACCCTGCGCGGCAGCGAAAAAGGGTAAGGTTGTAGACAAAAAGGCAAGTGCGATTCTGGTCAGTCTGTACATTCAATTTTGGAATAAAGTGATTGAAATTTTTCTATTATTATTAAATCATCAAAAGCCTGCCTCCTGGGGAAGCAAGCTTTGAGAATCAAGTTATTATTTGAAATTTCTTTATTTATGATACGTATCTTATAAATTCTACAAGCCATTTAGCATACCCACTTGTGCAGCCCAGGTCCACGCGAACAAGGCTGAACTTGCTCCCACCGAGGGCGTAGATACTTCAATAATACCCGCCGGTACCACGCCACCGTATACAAAATCTTCCAGCACATTGCCATCTGGTACCAGTAATTGAATTCCACTGAAAGGGCAGTTCCCATCCACGCATTGAATCCTGTTAATCACCTGACCTTCAACCAGGTTGAAGAAATACAAATTACTCAGGGAAACGATGGAGTTATTATCAAGATTTATCAGGTGTTCTGAAAACCTGCTCCCATCATCTGTTGACGCGATTATGGTTCCATTTTGAATTGTATGACCGGCTTCATAAGAGCCTTCAGGGCCATCCAACTCAAAGCAATGTCCGGTGGGTGTTATCACAACAAAATTATTCAGCGTACCCGACCATGATTGATCAGTGTCAATTCCGTCATCCCCTACGTTCCACACTACAACGTTTGAAGTATTTACCGTTCCGCCAAACCACTCAATTCCATCATCCTGGTTGGCTACTACTTCTATGTACTCAACAGTAGTTCCGGAACCAACTCCACCCAGAGTTAAGCCATTTATTTCGTTTCCTGAACCTATGTTTGCACCTCCATGACGAATGGATATATACCTTAGGATTCCTGAATTATCATTATCTTCATTGCCGCCGTATAAACCATTACTATCACTGGTCGGTATACCTTCGATTTGCACTTCACTTACGTCTCCACTGGAGTTGGATGCGGAAATCCGTGCTTTTCCCAGTACAATAACACCGCCCCACAGACCGTCAATATCCGGATCCAGGTTAGGGCTTTTGAAATCTCCAGCCGCTACCTGTTCCGGATTAATTTCATCTGCTATAGAAGTAAAAATTATAGGAGCGGTCGCGATTCCATCCGCGATTAAAGTGCCACCCCTGGCTACCATTAAAGCGGTCGCATTTGAACCGGTGCCGGCTTGTCCCTTGATAACCGTCCCTGGTTCTATGGTAAGTGTTGCTCCATCCAGAACGGTTATCCGTCCGGCAAGTATGTAAATAAAGTTGCTTGACCAAACTTCATTACCTGAAATATTGGCTTCAACCAGAATTTCGTTTTCTGCTCCGGTTTCTCCCCCAATTCCTCCTTTATCTTCTTCGCATGAAATAAATACCAATGCGAAACAAAATGGTATCAGTAAAAGATGTGTTATTTTTTTCATTGTTGGCTTTAGTTTCTATTTGCCAACAAAGATTTAACAATAATGTTAATTGATGGGAAATGCTTTATTACGAAATCATTAAACACTTAAAACAAGTGTTAACTCAACATTAATTCAATAGCTGAATTTAGCGGTTAATGGGGATTTTATTTAACACGGTGGTAATAATGTCAACGGAGGAAACGCCATCCGCTTCGGCCTCGTAATTCATTATCAACCTGTGGTTCAAAATGTCCATGGCCACATCCTTGATGTCCTCTGGCAAAACATAATCTCTGTCTTCAAAAAAAGCAATCGCTTTGGCTGCTTTGTTAAGATTAATACTTGCTCTTGGTGACGCGCCAAATTGAATGTAGTTTGCTGCTTCGGTTAAACCATATTCCTTAGGATGCCTGGTGGCATATACGAGTTCAATGATATATTTCTCCAGGGACTCCGAAATGGTAACCTGGTTAATTTCATCCCGAATTGAAAAAATATCATCCTTTGAAAGTACGGCATTTACGGAATCATCAAATTTCATGTTAGACATCCGTCGCATTACTTCCATCTCTTCATCTTTGCTTGGATAACCTACATTTACCTTCATCATAAATCTGTCTATCTGCGCTTCGGGTAATGGATAAGTTCCTTCCTGCTCAACCGGATTTTGAGTAGCCAGGACAAAGAAGGGTCTGTCAAGTTCAAATGTTGTTTCTCCAATGGTGACATTTTTTTCCTGCATCGCTTCAAGGAGCGCTGACTGAACTTTAGCCGGCGACCTGTTTATTTCATCTGCCAGAATCATATTCGCAAAGATGGGGCCTTTTTTTACTTCAAAATTTCCTTGCTTCTGGTTATAGATCATGGTACCGATTAGGTCTGCAGGAAGTAAGTCGGGGGTAAATTGGATTCTCTGAAAATCAAGATGCAGAACTCTGGCAAGCGTTGATACCGTTAAAGTTTTGGCAATTCCGGGAACACCTTCCAGCAAGATATGACTTTGCGTAAAAAGACCTATCATCAAGCGGTTAACCAGGCCTCTGAGCCCTACTACTACTCTGCCCACCTCATCATAGACCTGTCTTATTTTTTCCCGATGAATTTTTCTCTGCTCTTCGTTTATACCTTCAAATTTAGTTGCGGCTTCTTCCATCCTCTTATCTTTTATTAACTAAATGATTTCCTTCGCGTTTTTCCAAAATCGCGGGCGTAAATCTAAGGCAATATTATTTATATCACCGCGAAAATCAGGCTAAAGGGTATCTTCAATATTCCAAACGGAGGATTTTTTAACAAATTTTATGAATCCACGCGAAATACTGTCTTTGCATTAACAAACTCCTTAATGCCATGATGAGAAAGTTCACGGCCATACCCTGACTTTTTTATGCCGCCGAAAGGCAACCGGGGATCCGATTTAACCATGGCATTTATAAAGACACTGCCTGAATTGATTTCAGCACTCAGTTGTTCAGCCCTGGTAAGATCGGTAGTCCAAAGTGATGCTCCCAGCCCATACTCTGTCTTGTTGGCCAATTCAACGGCCTCTGCCTCATCCCTGGCTTTAATCACGGTGGCCAACGGTCCGAAGGTTTCCTGGTCAAATGCGGCCATGCCCGGTTTTACATTGGTAATTAATGTTGGTTCAAAAATGCAATTGTTCCGTGACCCACCCAATTCCAATTTTGCTCCTTTTTCCAATGAAGCCTTTAATTGTTTCTCCAGGCTTTCCGCGAGATCCATTCTTGCCATCGGTCCCATAGTAACACCTTCAGCTAAGGGATCTCCAACTTTTATCTTATTGATTTCATTTCTGAATTTTTCAACAAATTCATCGTGCACGGATTCAACTACGATCATTCTCTTCGCGGCAATACAACTCTGCCCTGCATTTAGCATTCTTGATGTGGCACCGGTTCTTGCAGCGTTGTCAAGATTTGCATCTGCCAGCACTATGAATGGATCGGAGCCGCCGAGTTCCAATACACTTTTTTTAATATTGCTTCCGGCAATGGAAGCAACAGAGGCACCTGCTCTTTCACTGCCGGTAAGTGTCACTGCCTGAACAATATTGTGATTAATTATCTTTTCAACTACATCCACATCAACTATTAAACTTTGGAACACACCTGCCGGGAACCCCGCTTCAGTAAATAGATCTTCTATGGTGAGTGAACACATGTTAACGTTAGGTGCGTGTTTGAGTAATGCTACGTTGCCAGCCATTAAAGATGGGGCGGCAAATCTGAATACCTGCCAGAATGGAAAGTTCCATGGCATGATTGCAAGCACTGCTCCTATAGGATCATATCTGACCAAGCTCTTATCTGCTGTGCTATCAATGCTTTCAGAATGAAGAAATTTCTCCGCATTTTCAGCATAATACTCGCATACCCAGGCACATTTTTCAATCTCAGCTACTGCCTCTTTGTGTACCTTGCCCATTTCAAGGCTCATCAATTTGGCAGTTTCCACCCTTTTTTCTTTCAATAAGTTTGATAACCGGAAAAACAGATCGGCTCTTTGCTGAAATGAAGTTTTTCGCCAACTCTTGTAGACTTCTTCTGATATTTCCAGGGATTTTTTCCATCGGGTTTCAGGAAACAGATCAAAGGCCTGCAATACACCGTTATTGTATGGATTAATACTTTTGAACTGCATCTTTCTTTTTTGTCTGTAAAGTTCAAAAATATCTTGCATAAACCGTTTCCCCAATCACTTAATTCCTTGTTGGGTAAATGGGGTAAATGGGGTAAATGGGGTAAATGGGTAAATGAGGTAATTGGGGATTAGGGTTTTTAGGGATTAGGGTAATTGGGGATTAGGGTTTTTAGGGATTGGGTAATTAGGGATTAGGTAATTGGGGATTAGGTAATCGGGGATTAGGTAATTAGGGATGAACGGGTTTCCCCAGTTCCTTAATTCCCCAATCACTTAATCACTTAATTCCCTGTTGGGTAAATGAGGTAATTAGGGATTAGGGTTATTAGGGATTAGTGTAATTAGGGATTAGGGTAATTAGGGATTAGGGTAATTGGGGATTAGGGTAATTAGGGATGAACGGGTTTCCCCAGTTCCTTAATTCCTCAATCACTCAATCACTTAATTCCTTAATTCCCTGTTGGGTAAATGAGGTAATCGGGGATTAGGGTAATTAGGGAGTGGGGGTAAATGAGTAATTGGGGATTAGGGTAATTAGGGATTAGGATATTCCTTAATTCCTTAATTCCTTAATTCCTTAATTCCTTAATTCCTTAATTCCTTAATTCCTTAATTCCTTAATTCCTTAATTCCTTAATTCCCTGTGGGGTAAATGAGGTAATCGGGATTAGGGTAATTAGGGATATTCCTTAATTCTAAGTTCAACTAATAAGTGCAACACAAGAGGTTGAAAGAAGGGAAGATTTCTCCTCCCTTCAGTTGACCAAGTTTAATTAAACTTGTGTTGCGATGACAAATTATAAACAACCCTAGACCTTGTTGGTGTTCTTCACCAACAAGCGTAATAAATCGCTATACGAGGTAGCCAGAGCTAATTGGGAAAGAATATTCTTTACAAGCAAGCCTGTAATTACTTACTGCCATCTCAGGTATTATGCAATACCGCATTTAGCATTTTGATCTTTGAATAAACCGGAATTAACTCAGAGTCGGATGCTGCTAATGCCGTGATTTGTGTAGCACAACGCTTGTTGGTGAAGAACACCAACAAGGGCGGGGGGAATATGGAGTAGAGAGGTACAGTGTATTTCTACTATCTAAATTTATTGCTTAATTTCAATTTGTTGAAAGGAGTCTTTATATTTTTTTGAAAATCCAGGAATAGGTGAGTAATAAAAGTTAAATTCATAGGAGCGAAATACAATCGCACTTTTGCGGTGATGTCAGAGCGCTTTCGGTAATTTG
>DASWHX010000043.1:0-6834 GCA_036397995.1 Cyclobacteriaceae bacterium | reverse complement strand
CCACCGGTCAATCCTGCAAATACCAACCCGAAGTCTTCATAAATCGAAAGTTGCAAAGCCGCCGAGAATCCAATCAGTTACCACAAGAAAGGGATAATAATCAGGTACCAGGGAATTTTTTCAGAAAAGAACAATTATCAATAAAAAAATCCCCGGCTTCTGCCAGGGATTTCATTAAAGCAATTTTACAACGAAAACTAATTGAAGTCTTTGCCTTCCTCCAGGGTTTTTACAAATCCTTCCAGGAAACCCTTGCTGCCGGCAGGCGCTCTTTCCAGGGCAACACGTTCATACTTTAAAGCTTTCTTATAATCACCAAGCGCGGAATATGCGCGCGCAAGGCCATGCGGAGCCAGCCAATGGTTCGGCCATTTCTTATTTAGTTTTTCAAAAACTGCCAATGCTTCCTGATCCTTATCCTGGCCGATAAGTTGCCGGCCATAATTATAATAGTCTCCTTCTGTTGCAGAAGGATTTTCCAAAGCAGCGGTCATTATTTCTTTGGCCTCTGCTTCACGGCCCAATTTAGTCAGCAGCTGCGATTTTGTGCCGATGTTTGTGAAATTGGAAGTATTAGCTATCGATGCTTCTGCCCATTTCAATCCTTGCTCCAGACCTACATTATTATTCAGGCAGTAGTTTGCCGCCTGATTGTAGCTTTGCCAGGTGAAACCCGCGGTGCTTCGCAGTTCATCGGTAATGCTTGCAAGAACTATTGCATGCATATCAAATTCAACCTTCAGAGGGAATCTCTTTTTCTCCCAATCCAGGGCTATAGTAACAGAATTTCCGGTAAGGTCTGTAAAATTGTAAGTGAGTCTTGGGGTTTGATCATGATCCTCAGACTGCACCGTTACACGCAACGCATCTTCTTTTTCATCATAAAAGAAACTACCCCATGATTGGGTATTCTTACTGAAAATCCAGGTCGCTGTTCCATTTTCTTCAACCAAAAGGAACAAGCCGTAAGAACCGGCAGCCAAATCTTTGCCGCCAATTTTTACATCATCACTGAATGTAATAATTGTATTTTCATTAGCTCCGGCACGCCAGGGAATTTTATTTCCTGAGCCAAAGCCGGGAATGGGATCTGACCAACCGTAGGGAACCTGCTGTCCCCAGATAGTTCCCGTACGATCCTGCCCGCCAGGTGTTGTAACATGAGGCCTGGAATAATTGACAGTAATTTTACTTATCCCCACAGTTTGGGATACTTCTGCTGCCGGACTCGGATTTCTTGGCAAATGAGCCAATTGAGCCAGCGCGCCAAAACTAATCATCATTGCCATTGTTGGCAAAGTCATTTTTTGTAAAAGATGTACTCTCATAAATTATGGGTTAAAAGGTGAATTTTAAAAGGTTGGTGGTTGATAAACGATATTACCTTTTACGATTAATATGCCTGTTAAGTTTGATTTCAGGTCATTTTTTGCTTCGTACTGCGGCTGAAGCAAACTAAAGGCTGGAAGTGCGACCACCAATCATAGGTGAAATACCTAATCTAACTTAATAAGCATTACGCCGGTTTTTTGCAAAGTTTACCAATGTACATTTAGTGAAAACATATTAAAATGAAAAAGATCCTGGCTTGCGATGATGATGAGGTATTGTTATCTCTATTAAAGTTTAAACTTTCCACACCGGATTGTGAAGTGATAACATTTACGGATGGTAAAAAGGTTCTGAAGTATATAAAAAAAGAATACTTCGATCTCTTGCTTATCGATCTATACATGCCATTTTACTCCGGGCTTGAAATTATTTCCTATTTAAGGAAGAAATTAAATTCCAGGAAGCCGGTCATAGTATTATCCGCGGAAGGAATTGAACAAACAATGTCCAACGCTTTTTCGATTGGCGCTGATGACTATGTTACAAAACCTTTCAGCATTGTAGAATTAAAAGCACGAGTTACAAGGTACCTGAACAAAGATTTTTCCAATGCCTGAGCTTAAATATATATTACCCTATGTTATCTGGACGTTGGCAGGAATGACTTTGCTGCTGATTATTTGCATATTCATAATTCGAACAAGAATTGAAATGAGCAAATTTTTCTGGGGTAAAGCGAAAAGGATTATTGAAGGTATTGTTTTGGCAAGACTTTTTGATCATCAAACCGCTTTTGATTCAAATTCCCGACATGCATGGTCCCTGAGAATTGTAAGGAAAGTTCCGGGCATCCGGAAGAAAATGCTGGAATATATTCTTGAGCTTAAGAAAAACATTGCCGGAAAGGAAAGGGTGAAGCTGAATAATTTATTGTATGATTTCGACCTGACTTCCGTAGTCACAACGAAGCTTAAATCCGGGAATTGGTCAGAAATTACCAAAGGTTTAAATGAGATCAAAGAATTTCAAAATGGAAATTTATATGATGAGGTAATGCCATTCTTGTATTCAAAAAACAGGAGAGTAAAAATGGCCGCATATCGTGCTCTTATCAGGTTGCTACCGGGTTCAAATCTCTATTTCCTATGCAATACAGACCTTTTCTTGTCAGAAATGGATCAGATTCAGTTGCACTATGAGCTGACAAAAAGAAAATTAGAGATTCCTGAATTCGAATCACTACTTCATTCAAAAAATACCTCGGTTGTTCTATTTGCAATAAAAATGATATCCGCATTTCAGCAACATTCGGCAGTCGAAAAATTAACCGGTTTACTTGATCATGAGGAAGAAAAAATAGCAATTGAATCTCTAAAAGCTCTTAAAGAGCTCAATGCAGTTGGTATAACCGATTTGTTGATGTTTAAATTATTCATCATTGATTCCTCACCATTATTAATTGCGTATCTGGAAACTTTAATAGCACTGGCACACGGACGTAATTTTCCATTGTTAGAGGCATACAGGTGGTATCCTGACGATCAGATTAGAGCGATTTTCAATAGTAATATAAGACATCTGACAGAACAACATAATTTATTAAGTAAAGCAAGCTAATGGAGATGATATACAATTTTTGGAATATAATAATGTTGCTGTTCGGAGTAAGCATCATCGGATGGTATTTTGTTTTAGCGATTATTTCAATTTATGACCTCACAATATACTTAAGAAAAAACAGGTTTGATGATGGAGCTATACTTTCATCGCAGTTTTCGCCATCGGTATGCTTAATTGCGCCTGCTTATAATGAAGAAAAAAATATTGTAGACAGCATAAAATCACTCCTTTCATTGAGGTATAATAATCTCGATTTGATAATTGTGAATGATGGAAGCAAAGACCAATCTCTTAAAAAAATGATTAGCGCGTTTGATTTGGAAATCTCCATGGAGAAATTTGTTAATATCTTAACAACAAAGAAAATACGGGGAATTTACCGGTCAAAAAATGAAGCATTAAAAAGATTAATTGTTATTGATAAGGAAAATGGTGGCAAATCAGATGCTTTGAATGCAGGTCTGAATTTTTCAAACGCTGAATATGTGGCCTGTCTGGATGTTGACAGCATTGTGGAAAACGATGCCATCCTGAAAATGATAAAACCATTCCTTGAAGACAGCGGAGTAATTGCATCAGGAGGAGTTGTGCGAATTGCTAATGCCTGCGAAATTGAAGATGGCCGGCTAATTGATCCCCGATTTCCGAAAAGCTGGCTCCCAAGGTTTCAGGTACTTGAGTATCTGAGAGCGTTTCTTTTAAGCAGGCTGGCCTGGAGCAGATTCAATGGACTCATGCTTATTTCCGGCGCATTTGGAATGTTTAAAAGAGATATTGTTGTCAAAAGCGGCGGTTATAATACTAATACGGTGGGTGAAGATTTTGAGATGGTAGTTAGAATGAGAACCTATATGCATGCAAAGAACTTACGCTACAAAGTAGTATACATACCCGATCCCTTGTGCTGGACTGAAGCCCCTTCTGACCTGAAAATACTAGGCAGGCAAAGGAGAAGATGGACTCGCGGCATGATGGAAACCCTGAAAACCCACAAATCTTTATTCATGAACCCACGATATAAGATTCTGGGGATGCTAAGTTTCCCTTTTTGGGTAATTTTTGAATGGTTTGCTCCAATTATTGAAGTTACGGGATTTATAACTTTTATCATATTCCTTTTGCTGAACATGGTGGACCTGCAGCTTTTCCTGCTGATTATGATGGCGATATACCTCTTTGCTGTTTTAAACTCTTGTCTCGCATTGTTCGCTGAAGAAATTTCATTTCATAAATACATCAGGAAAAAGGACACATTGATCGTGCTGCTTACCGCGCTTCTTGAACCAATATTTTATCATCCCCTGAATATCTACTGGTCAATAAGAGGAAACCTGGACTTTTTGACAGGGGCATCCGGGTGGGGTGAAATGACAAGAAAGGGTTTTTCAAAAAAATGAAAACGATGATCAAGAGACTCATACCTTTTCTGTTGCTGGGTGCGGTTAATTACCCTGCTTTATCCTGGCAACAAGATGATTTTTATTTAAAAGCACGGAATTTTTCTTCTTCAGGAGAATTCGACCTGGCGCTGCAGCAGATCCAAGCAGCCAAAGCTCTTGGCATAACGGGTTATGATTATCTCCTTTTGGAATCACTGGTTTATGGTTGGAGTGGCAATTTAGATTCAGCAAATAGTATAATAGACGGGGTAATTAAGAAATGGCCGGAAAGCAGGGAGGCGAAAGAAACTAAAATCAAATTTCAATACTGGAGCACCAATTATCCGGAGGCAATTCAACTCATTAATGAATTGGATACCGCATCAGCCGAAATGCTGTTATTAAAAATCAATTCCCTTATTTTGTCAGGAAGGAAATCAGAAGTTCTAAGGATTTTTGAGGAGAATAAAGAATTGATTGAGATCCCGGAGCTAAATAAAATACATAAGACACTTAAAAAAGAATCAGCTAAAAATCAAATTTCGGTTGATTTAAGTTTTGCAAAAAATTATACAACGAATCAAAATTGGATCTGGACCGACATTTCCTATTCAAGAAAGTTTAATAAGTTGACATTTATTCCCGCTATTACTATTGCTAATTTGTATGATAAGACGGGATTGGAATACAGGTTAGACTTTTATACTCCGGTTTTTTCTACCACTTATATACACCTGAACCTTGAATCTTCACCGGATCCCGTATTTCCCGATCTAACATTGGGTTCCACTCTTTTTCAAACTCTGCCCTATAAATTTGAAATCTCTGCAGGCACGAGGTTTTTCAAGATAGATTCGATCTGGCATTATATAGGTTCAGGAAGCTTGTCAAAATATTTATCTAAAAATTGGATTTCATATAAAATATTCATCCACCTGGATAACCCCGGATTTGCTCCAACCCACTGTTTGATAGTGAGAAGATATTTCAGGGAGAATTTTCTGGAACTTTCAATGTCGCAAGGACCTGTGCCATTGAATATTGAGGGGGTTAATGAATTCACAAAGATTTCTTCCAGGATAATAAGTTTAGGTTATGAATTTCCTGCAGGAAATACCGGAACCCTGAAAGCAAACATGGCATGGCAATCGGATCAAATTTCCGATAGGAATAGATCCAATCGGTTTACTCTTTCCCTGGGCTACAGGTTTGCATTCTGACAAGATTTTCTTAAGTGAAAAACCTATCACAATTAATTAGGGAATAGCGCTAAAAATCCAGGTGATTAAATGATCATATTTGATGTTAAAACGAAATATATGGTATTAGTGCACATAAAAAATGACTTTAATAAACTTGTTATAGGCAGATATCTCCAGGTGACAGGCTATCCATTCCAAATGGTAGAAAGTGAAGAGGAAGCTTATAGGGTTATACGTAAGGAAAAAGTAAAAATCCTGATGGTTGAATTGGAATCAGTAGAAACCAATCACCTTGATTTCACGGTAAAAGTAAAAACATTGAATCCATGTTTGGAGCCTGTGATTTATGCAATTAATCAAACTACACTTACATACCAGGAAACGGAAGCACTGGGTTATGATTTTCTATTAACAGGGCCATTGAAATTGAGTGAACTGAAGTCAGTTTCTGACACCTATAACCTCATTACTAAATTCGGTCAATTAAAAACAAGGTTAGCGGCACTGTGCGAAGGAAACGACATATTTCAAAGAGAATTATCGTCAAAATTAGTTTTGAATTGCAAAAATATTAAAGGGGAATTGAAAAGTGCGTTGAAAGAAAATGATGTAAATCAAATGAGGAGCCTGAGTCATAAATCAACAACCCTTTTGGCAATTCTGGGAGTTAAAGAGTTAGACTCTTTGCTTTCCGACGGACTTGACTACCTGGGAAATGCAAATGCATTTATTCCGGATCAATTCTATCACGATCTGGATTTTACCATAAATAGTATAGTAAATAATTTATCAAAAACGTGCAATGAGAACCAAAATTGAATTTTTAATTTCCCTTATGATCTTTACAGTATTAATTCTGCTGATTAATTCTGTGGACGAGCTGGGTGGCGGCTGGTATGTAATAACATTAATTCCTTTATTGATGATGTTTGCCATCATTGATCACAGCCTGAAAAGCCAAAAAAGAATTAGTCGCCAGAACATTGAATTAAAGAAACTGGTTGCCTCGGTTCATGCTTTGAAAGAGAAGTATTTACTGGAAATGCGAGGTCTGACACTAGAGGGCCGAACGAGTAAATCCATGTTTAATGAACTTAACGCTATTAAGAAAACCCTAACCAGAACAGCTATATGGGCGGTTATGAATACGGGCCAGAAAATTGTGTATGTGAACAAGTTATATTGTGAAATCTCCGGATATAAAGAATCTGAACTCATTGGAAAACATCATACGATAAGCAATGACGGATTATATGAAGCGGAATTTTGGGAAGAAATATTGCAAAAGGTGAGGAAGGGAA
>DASWHX010000042.1:0-19574 GCA_036397995.1 Cyclobacteriaceae bacterium | reverse complement strand
CTCATCGGTAAATGAGCCTTTTGTAAAGGTAGATGCCAAAGATTTACAAGGTGCATCAGGGTCCGGATCAAGCACATGAATATCCAGGTTGAAATCAATGCCGGCCTGGATCATCATACGACCCAACTGACCTCCGCCAAGAACTCCAATTTTGTAATTTTGATAAAACTCACTCATCTATAGATGGAAATTCGATTTTTTCTATGACATCTCCAACCTCGATGGCATTTACTACATTCATCCCTTCAATGACCTGACCAAAAATTGAATAAGACCCGTTTAAATGCGGAGTTGGGGAATGAGTAATAAACCATTGAACCCCCTCAGTATCCTTGCCGGCCGAAGCCATTCCCAGAGACCCCTCTTTGTAGCGAAGCGGTCCTAATTCTGAGCGGATGGAATAATCTTCACCACCAAAACCATCGCCTCTGGGGCAGCCACCCTGAATTACGAAATTGGGCACAACACGATGAAAGACCTTGCCATCATAATAATGAGAGTTTGCGAGAGAATAAAAATTATCCACCGAACCCGGTGATTCGTTCACCAACAATTCTATCACTATCTTGCCCTTAGTAGTAGTAATTACCGCACGTTGTCCATTGGAGATCGATTTAACTATCTCCCAGTTAATTGGGTGATTATACTCGTTAATTACCGGTGGGCTTTCCCTGCTCTCAAAATAAGCAATTGTTCTTTCCAACGATTGCAATGTTTCGTTGTCCATTGGTAAAGTAAGTTTTTCCTTTGCGACTGAAAGAAAAGAGTAGTCATTAATTTTTGACTTGTACCCGTAATCCGGATTTCGTAATGCGCCACTTGCTATCGCCACCAATGCCTGATCTCCGGTAAGGATGGCGTTTCGAAAATAATTTATAAAAGTCTCATCCAAAGAGATATCATAGTCTGCTGATCCCCGAATAGATGCAAGCGCGGAAATGCCCGCTGTTGCCATTGCCTTGTTCGAAGAATTCTCAATTTCTGTCCAAAGCAATGAATGATTTTTAGAATTTTTACCCAAGGCAGTTAATAGTGCAGCCTTTTCATAATTATTTGTGCTTTTACGATAAGCTTCAATAGCTGCTGCATTGGATTGATCCTGTAAATCGGTAGTACTTATCGCTGCTCCAATCAAAGTTGCTTTTGCTCTCCAGTTATTGGTTATATCTATTAACTCAATTAATTGACTTTCAAAAAGTGCAATATTTCTTGAAATAAAATCACCTGCTGCAACAACTACATTCACATTGTTATGCTTCAAACATTTCTCAATCACTTCCTTATCCGCTTCAACTCCAGCCAAGGCATTAATGGCGTTTATGATTACTCTTGGATCGGGTTCATCGCGAATTATTGCGTGCAAAGTTGAAGTTCTTATTGAGTCAGATGCCTTTGACAGTGCTCTTGCGGATGACATCCTGACAAATGGAGACATATCTTGCAGCGCTGATTTCGCAACTTTTTCTTCCAAATTTGAAATATCAATATTCCGGGTTCTGGAAAAGTAGTGAGAAGCTCCCAATCGGGTTGAATACAAATTTGAAAAATCAAGAAGCGACCCTGCCTTTGATGTCGTTTCTTCATTGGCCAATCCGCGCAGACCAATTTGATAAAGTGCCCACGCCATACCTTCTTTTTCAAGACTATCCTGGGAATTATGTGTGACTAAAAAGTTAATACCTGTAGAAGTTGAACACTTTCCCAGAGCTTCCCATAACTCCCTCATGACAAGCGGAACCTTCTCGTCATCAAGTGCATTCAGAATTCCTTCTTCCGCAGCCGGATTTTTTATTTGTCCAAGTGAATAGGCGGCAGCCAACCTCACATCTACAAATTCATCATGCAATAAATTTATTAGTGGTAGAATTGAGGTGCTGTCCTGCACAGAACCCAGAGCCGCGGCAGCTTCTCTCCTGTAATCAGCGTCCTGTTGTTTGAGGAAATTAATTAATGTTTCGGTGTCCCTTAAATCCTGAAGTGTATAAATCTCCCTGATAACCTGATCATCGAATTTATTTCCATGGGATAAATCTTTATGGTCATTCTGACTGCAGGCAAATAAAACTATTCCTGAAATAATAAATAAAAGTTTGTGTTTCATAGAATTAAATTCTCACATCGCATATAGAATAGCAATATACAAAAGGTAAAGGTTTTTTAAAGGAACGGAGTTAAACGACCCTTTCTAAACCGCCTGGCAGGCTTTCCCAAATGACTTTGAAGCAGGGTTGCTTGTAATGCAATAGTTGGGAAAATGATTAGGAATGTATGCCCTTTAATACCTTAGTAAGAAATTTACTCTTGCCTCAAAATGTCAACGGGATTAGACCGTACAGCTTTCACAGTCTGGACACCACTGATTAGAATTCCGATGCTGAAGCTAAAGATAACGCCCCCCAGCCATAAAGGCAGTCCAATGCCTGCGGTAAACTGAAATCTGGAAAGCCAAAGTTCTGCCAGGTACATGGCTGCAGGAATAGCTATCACATTGGCTGCCAAAATCCAGATCAATTGCATTCCTCCTAACCGGAATCCCAACGATAGCGTACCGGCTCCTAAAATTTTTCTGATTCCAATTTCTTTAATACGGTTTTTCAAAGAGTAACTTACCGTTGCATAAAGGCCGGAGCCACAAAGTACTATCGCTATAATAGAAAAGAATAAAAAAACCTCGCCCAACCGGCGTTCAGAATCATAATAGGATTCAAAAGTCTGATCCAGGAAAAAATAATCAAAGGTCTCCTGAGGGTTTATTTTGTTCCAGGCATTTGCCATTTGGGCTACTGATTCAGAGTACTGATCACCTGTAATTTGAATTAACAGGTAATTATACCCCCGCCATGGTTTCATAGTGATTATTAATGGCTCAACGGGATGATGCAGGGTGCTAAAATGAAAATCCTTAACAACACCAATTACCTGATGATCTCCATTTCGGGTAATTGTTTTCCCAATAGGGTTATCCCAGCCTAACTTTTGTGCAAGCGACTCATTAACCATATAGGCTTCCCTGTCAGCAATGTTATTCGCCATAAAGTTTCGGCCTTTAATTATCCCGACATCGAGTGTCTCAAGAAATTTAGCATCAATATCGACAACATTAAACATCATAGGTTCGGAGTGACCTTCGGGAAAGTACCCGTTTGAGGTAAACCCATTCCCGGGTATTTCAGAGGATGCGCAGATATTTACTACCGATGCAATACCTGAAAGTTCATTCTTCAAGGTTTCCATCTTGTTTTCAGTCTCCAGATTCGGCAATGGTAAAACAACAATATTTTCTTTACGGAAACCTAAGTCTTTATTCAGAATGAAATCTCTTTGTTCATAAACAACCAAAGTGAGAATGAACAAGATGATAGTTATTGTAAATTGGAACAATATCAAAACTTTTATGCCCACCGGTAATCCTCCGGGTTTGGCAAACTTCCCTTTTACGGCATCTGCTATCTTAAACCTGGAAAGAATAAAGGCGGGGTAGAAACCTGAAATAAAACCTATAATTACTACTAGGCTGATAATGATGGCGAGTATGTACGCATTCGATTTCAGTAATTCAATAATTCCAAAGCCGAGATAAACCTGAATGCCGGGCTCCAAAAGCAAGAGAACTATTGATGCCAAAACCAATGCCAGCAGCGTAAGCAATACGGTTTCCAGCATGAAGGTTATGAATAATCTTCGATTAGGAATGCCAATCACTTTTTTTATTCCAATTTCTTTTAAGCGTGAGGTGGCCTGAACGGCACTAAGTGAGATGAAGTTAACGCATGACATAATCAGAACAAATAATCCAGCTACGGATAAGATTATTATCTGATCCAGGCTACCCTTTGAAGGCAGATCAAATTCTGCTTCTGAAAAAAGGTGAGACTTAGTAATGGGTTCCAGCAACATGGAGTAATAAATTCCTATTTCTCTTAGCCTGTCGTTGATTTCCCGGTCAAAAATTGGCATCGATTTTTTTATGACGTCATTGGGGTTTGCTTTTGGATGCAGCATCATGTAAGACAAATAATTCCAACCACCATCCCAATCCAAAAAAAGTCTCTGATCCAAAAGTGAGTTGAAAGAGAGCAGCGCCTGGTAACGAATCTGGGAGTTTGAAGGTGCATCTTCGATAATACCGGTTACTTTAAATTGCTTTTCTTCATCCAGCACAACGGTTTCACCAACTGGATTTTGATTTCCAAATAAATTTTTGGCCAATGATTCGGAAAGTACCATAGTGTAAGGTTCCGCTAAAGCAAGCTTTGGATTACCTAACTTCAGGTTAAAGCTCATTGTAGAAAAGAGTGATGAATCAGCGTAAAACAGATTAGTGCTTTTCAGTGATGTCTCATTCCATTTCAGAAAACCTTCAAATGGAAATGCAAATCGTACCGTGGATTTTATTTCTGGAATTTCCCGCTCCAGGCTTTCTGCAATTGCCGCCGTATTTACCGCACTTAGTGTTACACCTTCCCGGCTTTCAGTCTTAATAATAATCCGATAGAGTGATTTATGATTTTCGTGAAACCGATCATACGTAAGCTCATTGGCTGAGAAAACGATTAGCAACAACGTACAGGCTATACCTAAAGCAAAGCCCAGGAGTTTTATGGACGAAAAGAGCGGATTACGCAGGATAGATTTCGCCCAAAAAGTCAAAAAACTTTTCAGCATAACATTATTATTCTTCAAAACATGTTTTAAGAATGAAAAGTTACGGATAAGGCAAGATTTTAAAACTGATTTTTATCAGGAAATAGCGATCATTTCCCGGCCGTTGATGAATAAGTTGCTCAATCCTTTCGCGGATAAATCAACTCAAGGGAGGAGTTTGTGATGATGAAATCTGTAGAACCTGGCGGCCCTTCAGCGGCGCCAAGGGAACTCATTAAACTGATGTTGCTGTCATTAACTTTATAAGCTTTCTCGAGCCGGAAACCTTCAACCATTTTTTCACCCAAAATTTCTCCATTCAAATTCAACCTGGCAATAAAAAGCGCCGGTTGATTTTTTCTCAATTCTGTTTTATCCGACTTCCAAAGGATTCCGGTGCCAGCTAAAACGATACCCTCATGAACATTCAATACCTGGTTGAGGGTACCGGTGAAAATCATTTTCTTGTCCCAAACTACAGTTCCGGTATCTGTTACATTAATTATTTCCAGGGTTCCATTAACTATCTGCGGATCATAATACGTAATTACAAATGAGCGGGTATTTTCCTGGTAGTTGATGAACCTGGCGGATGCTTCCTGATTAACCCTTACTGATAGCAATTCTTCACCCGTATCTGATAAGTAAACAAGGTTGTTCATGGATGCTGTTGAATCCATTCTTACCGAATTAATAGCAATCAGTACTCCTTTTTGAGTTGCCCTTATGGCTGTTGGGATATGATTGGAGAGGCTTTTTTCGTTATCCATCTGCAGATCGAAAAATTTCATCCAGCTTACTCTCGACCTTGAATCCACTTTGCACACAAAAACTTCAACATGCCTGGTTTTGGTATTCCTTCGGATAACACCAGCCAAATATCTGCTGCCATCCGGATTAAGCTCTGTGTGAGCCGTGACGGGTTTATTATCCACCAGGCTGTCAACTGGATTAGGGCTGGCAAGTAATGAGAGGTTCATGCGCTGATGCGTAATTGTATTCCCTGAAACTTCTTCTGCCATTGATACCTTTGTAACGGCCTGCTTGATCAGAGTTACAAAATTTGCGTATTCAGCTTCCACTTTTTGTTTTTCATCCAAAGCCATTTTTTTAAATCCTTCCGGGCTTCCAAAATTTTGAATAAGGAATTCTTCATGGCGCTTTAATTTTGCATCGTCCTGACTTTTTTCAACCAAATCAGCCAGCAACGAATCAGCCTTAATATTTTCATATAGCAGTAATGTGTAGAGTTGTAGTTTTGTCTGCAAGACAATAGCTGTATCCGATTCCAATCCGGATAACTCCCGTTTCCTTGATAAATATTCCTGCAAAAACTGATTGTATTGTAACATTGGAACTAACGCATTACGGTAATCCATTCTCCCAAGGGTGAAAAGTAATTGTTTATCAATAGTTGCAAACTGTTCAACATCCGTCCCCGATTCCATTACTTCCACACTTTTTGAGATTTTTTCGTAGTTAGATTGAAGATTTTCTCTTAAACTGACAACACTGGAATTTACTTCATTTATTACCTCCTCTGCCCACTTTCTATAATTCCAGATATCGATTTTCTGAGTGAAAAAATCTGTTTGGGTCGCGAGGCCATCTTTTCGATAAACATTAATTGGCTTGACCACCAATTTCTGGTCGTATGCTATTATTGTTCCTGCCTTCAAACTATTATATTGATTGAAATAATAATACGTTGAATCATACTGGAATTGTAATTGGCGCATCCTGGTTTCAATATCCTGATTATATAGAAGACATAATTCCTTAATGCTAGCGTATTTCTGCGCTATATCGGCATAGGTTTTCTTAGCTTTATCATAGTTAAAAACTGCTTTGGTAAAGCTTGCATAAGCAGGGGGAATATTATTCGTGAAGGCATCCGCCAGGTTGTATTCATTATCAATTTGCTGCTGAATTATGATAAATTCCACTTTATTACCCTTGACTTCGGTGGCCAAAGGGGCATACCAACCACTGTTGCGGTTTACCTCACGATTATCGATGATTGCCTTCGATTTAATCATTTGCAACTTTGTCCTGTTTGCATATTCTATTGACTTTTCAAATTCCTTCAATGGATCAGTGGCCTTATATTTTTTGGCATACAACAAACCCAACCTGAAGTTTGCATTGGGATTATCTCTTTCAGTCTGCAATAATTCTATCAGCATTGGGATTGCTTCATCCTCTTTTAAGGAATCCAGCACAGGAACCAAGTCCTTATATTTTATTCGTTGAGCAGGTGAAAGGCTGAACCCTGCCAGCACCAAAAGACTTATCACAATTATCTTCTTCATGCTTAAATTGCTAAAATTATTAATTCCACTCTACGGTTTCTCGCTCGTCCCTCCTCTGAATCATTCGGTATCAGTGGTTGTGATTCTCCATATCCTTTTGAAACAAATCTTTGCGAAGAGATATCATTTCCGATCAAAAAGTTCACAACTGACTGGGCTCTGCGCTGAGACAGTAATCTGTTGTATGCATCTGAACCAATGTCATCAGTGTGTGCTGCAATTTCCACTTTAAGTGTGGGATTTTCACGCATTAATTTCACAACCCTTTGCAACTCTGTAAAGGAAATTTCAGATAGGTTAAATGAGTTACTCTCAAATGTTATCTCTTTAAGCGTAAGGCTTGCATTGGCCTCAAGCTTTTGAAGTTCAACATTTACACTTTGAGCAGCGATGGCAGGATTACTTGCAGCATTTGTCAGATCAATTTCTGTTGAATTAAATGCATATCCCTGATCACTGGTTACTTCCAACTGATATCTGTCGCCGGCACGCAATGAAACCATTTCATTTCCCTCAACTTCTATTGTTTCATCCCTGTTTTTATTTCTTATTAGCACACGACTTTTCACTTTTGAATTATTAGTAAGGTCTGCAACGTTGATCGCAACTTCAACTTTTATTGGTTTTAAGGGCACATCCTCTTCATAATTTCTATACATTACCAAGCCGGTCAAATCAAGTTCAAAGCTGTTGTCCTCAAAATTATCTTTTTGAACCTCCACGTGGTATTTTTTACCCAGCGGGAGGTTAAGCTCAAGTCTGCCTGTTTTAGGAGATTGCATTTGCAAAACACCGCCGCCGCCAGATTCTGAAATAGTTACACTGGCTGTAATCGTTTCCAGTAATTCTTCATCGCTTACACTTACCGCAAGCTTTGCCTCACTGAACAATTGAATGTCATTGCTTATTTCCCGGTAGGTCGTAACATTGGAAAGGTCGTAAGATGTAGTATAGCTTGAATAACCTTGCTTTCGCACTTCAATATTATAATTTTTACCCGCAGCGAGGACCAGCGTATATCTACCATCAGAAGGGTTATTACTCATTGTCATAATTGCGTCTGATGTCAAGGCATCAGTAACAATAATAGCTGCTGCAAGGCCGGACTTATCATCCATATCCGTGATGTAACCCTGGACAATTGTGTTAACAAATTGCCTGAATTCCTGTGGAATAGGAACAGAAAAAATATCTCGCCCGGCCTGCACATAATACATTAGTTCTCCGGAGGCCGAAATGGAACAAAATTGTTCAGATTGGATTGTATTTACATAGTTCAAGGGAATAGGAGGTCCCCATTCGCCCAGGATATTAAGCCGGGTTTGATACAAGTCGTAGTCACCTATTCCACCCACAGCTCCGGGCCTGTTTGATGCAAACACCAGCGTTTTATTGTCTGCCATAATCCGCGGTGCTTTTTCACAATCAAGGTTGATGGGAAATGGTAGCTTCTTCGGTGGTCCCCAATTTCCTGATTCATCACGTTCCGATTTCATCAAAACGGTACAAAATTGGTTAAGCCGCTCTATGTCCCGGTCGGTGGGACCGTTGTAATTCTGGCTAACATAATATAAAGTTTTTCCATCCGCCGAAATTGAGGGGAAGCCTTCGTAACCGCTGCTGTTTATTACCCCGCCAATATTGATTGGCGCACTCCAGGTTTCGCCATCTCTTACAGAATAATAAATATCTTCCTGGCCAAAACCGCCGGCAAAGAATGCAAAAAAGAAAAGCGTGTTTCCGTCAAAAGAAATACTGGGCCCGCCAATCAGATCCAGGCTGTCGCCAAAATTATTTATATTATCCAGGGAAGTCACATCACCCCAACGGCCGGAATCATCCAGTTTTGCCTGGAAAAGAAAATAACGCGATCGATTTATTCCACGGTTCGATTGAAAGATCATAGTTTTCCCGTCAGCTGAAATGGATGGAGCAAAATCAATAACCGTGCTGTCTCTTGTATCCAGACCTGCTACAATCTGCATCGCTGACTGGCCAAGAGTAAATTGCGCGTTTAGTGATGCAAATAGCATCACGCTTGTTGCAAATATTATTTTTCTGCAATACATAATTTATCTTCCAATCATAACAAAGGCACCCCAATAATATGGATCATTAAACTCATTTTTCAAAGATAATTGTGCTGCTTTAAATGCTTCCAGTTTTGTTTTTCCGGAAAGCCAGTTTTGATAAAAATATGTCATTAGCTTCTGGGTAGTTTCATCATTTACTTTCCACAGACTCATGATCAGTCCTTTTGCTCCTGCAACAATCAATGCTCTTTGGAGCCCATAAACTCCTTCGCCGTTTCGAATTTCTCCCAAGCCGGTTTCACATGCTGAAAGTACTACTAAGTCCGTGTTTTCCAAAGATAGGTTCATTACTTCATACGCGGTTAGAATTCCATCTTCCTGTTGAGATTGATTGGCTGTGCCGAAGATTGTTTCACCACTTCCTGCCAATAATAATCCCGACCTGAAAAGCGGATTCAGTTCATAATTCTTGATATGCACCCCAAAGCCATCACCGGATTCATCAATCTTCAAATCTTCTAAAAAGAAACCATGTGTCGCGATGTGGATAAGACCCTGCCCCTTTAAATTTTTCACTGCAGATTCAGAAGCATTAGTGGTTTCCAGGGTTTTGAATTCCCAGCCATGAGATTGCAACAAACCCGAGATGCTTTCTACTTCCTTTTTAGTACCCTCCAGTGCAGGGATTCCCTCTTTGAGCCAGCCTCCTGATCCCAATGCCTGAAATACACCTTGTGGTTGTGGATTTTCCGGTTGAACAGACTGATACTGTGCATAACCCAGCAATGTGGCCGTACGAAATGCTTCAGAAGAAAGGTCGGTAAGCAGTTCTTTGGTGTTGCTTAGCAAAATAATTTCATACTGATTAAGAATAAATTCTCCGGATCCAGAATTACGAAGCGTATTTAAATTTACCTTATTATAAACTCCATCCGCGGAAACATATACTCTGCTGATGCCCTCCAGTTCTGTATCTAAATCTTTCCAAAAAGCATTGTATGAGTAAGGATCCTCAGCTCTAAAAGTGACAGAGTTTTTATAGAATTTATACATCATGCTTTCCAGGGATTCCCCATATTTAATAATAACCATTTTAGGAAAATCAGAACTTTTTTTGATTACCAGGCCCACATACATGACTGTGTCCGTGGTGGTATTTCGCTGAACGCGCAGTATTTCTATGGCCGCTTCATTATCCGTTAGTTTATTTTTTATTTGTTCCCAGGAAACCGGTTGCTTGTCGAACTCACTGGCAAATACCTGGGACTGCAAAGAGATCTCCTTTTCCAATTGGTTGGCTACTTCTTCAAGTTTGGTGATGTCTACTTGTTCCGCATCAAGTTGCTCAAGATTGTATTGGTAATACCTGGCCAGGTTTTCTTTTATTTCAATCCACTTATTAAATGATTCAATTAATTTCAGATCCCCGCTTGAAGCAATTCGATTCCTGACTTTGTTGCTGGCATTCAGTAACAAAGCTTTCGTGGCAAGCTGCACATTATAAATCTCCCCGATCAATTTAGAAGACATATTGCCATCCTCATTTACTGCATATTCAATAGCAAACTCTTTGAAGTTTTCTATAACCGGTTTGATTTTGGTGTAAAAATCACTCTTCTCTTTCTCACTTAAGGAAGGAAAGAAATTCTGTACCTGATCAAGGTAGCTTGCAATAGCGGTCTCATATAAAGTTCGCGCCTCAGCCAATTTACCCATCTTAAGATATAGCACCGCCAATCCATATTGGCTGTATGCATAATCAGGGTGGTCTTTCCCCAATACTTTTTCCCGAATGCTTAATGCCAGATTGAAATAATTCTCGGCCTTTACATAATTTTCCTGTTTTTCATACAAAACGCCGAGGTTATTGAGAGTTCCTGCATATATGGGATGATCTTCGCCAAGAACACTTTTCTCAATTTCTACCGATTGTAGAAAAAGTTCTTCAGCTTTCATATAATTCTTTTCATCCAAATAGATAGAAGCAAGGTTGTGCAGGGTAAATGCATAATTAGGATGACTCCTTCCCAGCGTCTTTTCATCAATTTGAAGGGCTTGCTGAAGTAATGGCATTGCCTCCTCACGTTTTCCCAAAATTTGCAACAATGACGCACGATTTTCAAGAGCAGTAGCATATTCCGGATGGTCGATACCTAATTGATTTTTTATTTTTTCTGATGATCGTTCCAAAAGGGATTCTGCAGCTTCCATATTCCCCATGTATTGATACATGAGCGCCATATTGTTTTCAAGATTGGCTACTCTTAGGTCATTATTTCCAAGAGAGCCGGAATAAATTTCAAGAGCATTCCTGTAAAGCGCTTCTGCATCTGTGTATTTGCCTTCCCGCACTTTTAGCCTCGCAAGGTTAATGATGCCTTTAGCATACTCGGGGGTGGATTTACCATAACCTTCTCTTATTCTTAAAACAATCTTAAAATATTCTTCTGCTTCAGCATATTTGGCCGCTTCAATAAGGATAGTTCCCAGATTTTCCGCGGCTGCTGATTCTTCGAGGGTTCCTTTCCTTGTAGCGGTTACTTCTGCATAGATTTCCCGTAACAATGTTTCTGCCGTTTTGTATTCTCCCATTGCCTGCTTAAGTACAGCATAATTGCTTTTTGTTGTCAGCAATTTATTCTTATCACCCGTATTTGAATATATGTTAATGGCGGAAAGGAAATTCTCCTGTGATTTATTGAAATTCCCCATACTGAGGTAGTGCAAAGCCAATCCCTCATGAGCCTTGGCAATTTCCTTTTGTGGGCTATCTATATCTGACTCAAAAACATTTAGTGCAGAGAGGTATAATTGCCCGCTTTCGGTGTGATTATTTGTAATACGGTATAAGTCGGCAATATTAACCAGTGCATCCGCATAGAAATGGCTTGATTCACCATATGTTCGTGTGGCTATTTCCCTCGCTTTTTGAAACTGATCTCCGGCCCTTGCAAATTCTCCCTTTGTTTGGTAAAGCCTGCCAAGATTTTGGAGCGCATTCAAATAGCTGTTTACCTCTTTTTCCGCAATGGAAAATATCTCAATCGCCTCCAGGTATAATTCCTCCGCTTTTATCAAATCTCCGTCAGATTGTCTGATGGCCCCAAGATTACTTTGTGAAATTGCATAGTCAAGTTTTGATTCCTCATCCAGATTGGTAATGTCGGTATCTGAAGACAGCGCATCCGCGAGTTCTGTTTTGCCCAACCTTTGATAGTGCAATGCAAGTTCATTTTTTATAGAAATCGTTTCAGGATCATTTTGTCCATAAAGATTTCTTGAAATTTCCAGCGCCCTTTCCAACTCCGCTGTTGCTGACTCAGCATCTCCGGTATTCACCTTTGCTCTTCCCAAATTTCGCAACAGCAGTACATACTCCGGAGTAGCATCCATCTTGAACTGGTCATAATAATTTTTTGCATCAGATAAATGTGTGAGTGCTGTTGAAAATTCCTCTTTGGTGACCAGGTATATTCCATAGTTCAATAAAATGGTTAGGTAATCAAAAGGCAAGTCATCGGCATTTGCGAAAAATCCAATGGATACTCTAAAATTATCACCGGCTTCATCCATCTTTTGCTGACCGAATTGTGATATCGCAAGCATGCCCCTGGCGATATACAATTCATTTCCAGAATTTTCAATCACGCTGTATATTTCCACCACTTCCTCCAGGAGCGATTCGGCTTCATGAGCCTCACCAAGAGTTTGGTGAAAAAGCGCGAGGTTGTTAATTGCTCCGGCCAGCGTATTTTTATCAACTTCATCCAGACCTCTTAAAATTTCAATTTCGTCTTTCCCATACCGGATTGCTGAATTTATCTCACCGGCAGAATAGCTTATAATGGATAAATGCCTTAGAATACTGCAATAATTGGAATTATTTCTCTCATTTTCTTTCTCGTAGATTGACAAGGATTTTAACGCGCTTTTTAAGGCCGCTTCAAGATTATCATTCTCATAATCAGTTTGTGATTGTTGATACAATGTCAGCCACTCCTGCCCGAGAGCAAGGTTTGAGATTAGAATTAACGTGAAAAGAAGGATTCTTTTCATTTGGGGCGGTTTTAAGTATAATGAGTATAAAAAATACAGATTCTTTATCAAAAATATGAATGGCAAACGGAATATTAAATTACTAATGGTTTTTTAAATTATTTTTTATCGTTAACACTAAATTCAAAACCGGATTTTTTGATTTTATTCATTGTATTTTATGAAGAAAACAACTCATCCAGCCGGTAACTGCACATCATTGCATTTCCTGCAGGGAGGTTATTATTAATAATGGACTCTGAAATCAAATGGTGCGTTATTAATTAACCTATTAACTCGTTAAAGTTAGAGTTCAGGTTCTATTATGAAAAAGATTGTCATTATCTCAACTGTGTTTTTCTGGCTGATTTCCTGCCCAGGTGAATCATCAGAAACAAATGAAACTGCTCGGTGGAAGAAATGGAATCCATTGAGTTTTGAACCCTTTCTGGATACCAATGATAACTGGGGAGCTCTTTGGAATCCAGATGCTACAAATCTAATGAGCTATGCAACTTTCGATTGCGCCCGTGATTTGACTTTCGGACAGATTGCTGTCATGTTAGACAATATTCCAAATTTCGCTACTACTCAAAGTGGATATACAATTAATGGGCCTCAGCCATTTGCCCCGATCAGCCCACAACCTTCAGTGTTAACATCCGTGTTATGAGATATCAAGTGGTAAAAAATTGTTAACTTTCAATTTAGTAAAGGGCACAAACCATGTTGACTTAACGAAATTGAATTCAGGAGTATATCTTGTTCAGTTTTCAGGTGAAATAACCCGAACCGAGAAGTTAATTATTAAATGAGAACTTATTACAGCTTAACGAATTCATTAATAAGAATTATAATTATTCTTATACCATTTTTCGTGTGCTCATGTCCAGCGATCGACCCAAGTTATACCCAGGCCTACTATAATTTCATAACGTTAGAAGGGGACCTTTTTGAAACAAACCAGAATTATTTAATTGAAAACCTTTATGGGATAAACGACAACGGCTACAGGAGAAAATTTGGACACGAAGGGATGTTTAATAATGTCAATTATTTTAAGATCAACGCGTGGCCGGCAAGTCCCTTGTATATTGAATATGGAAATGGGGATATTGATACTTTGACGGTAACCTATGGGCCCAGTGGAGTTAATCCTACAAGTGAATTTGGAAAGTTATCATTTGTAAAATGGGAATTGAATGGTGTCTTGATTGCGGATTGGGACTTCAAAAAGAATCCAGAGCTGAGAGATTCAATACTTAAAGAGAATAAATCTGGAATTTCTCAATACCGGACAACCTTTCCCGTGCCGGTGATTATTACAAAGTGATTTGCTTGAAAAGGAGTTAACTAATGCTCAATCTGCGGGAAAGGTTTTTTTCTCCCGCTGATATCGCAGATCACCGCGGAAAAAATTTATGCAGGGATTTCTGCGTAAATCCGCAGGAGAGAAAAGTTTTTCTACGAAAATCTGTGCCGATCTGAGGGAGAAGATTTTTTTAATCCCGCTCATATCGCAGATCACCACAGAGAGAATTTATTCAAATCAGCGCCGATCTGCGGAAGAAAAGTTTTTTAATCCCGCGGATATCGTGGATCACCGCACAGAGAATTTATTCAGGGATTTCTGCGCAAATCCGCGCAATCTGCGGGAGAAAAGAGTATTTCTGCGTAAATCAGCTCCGACCGCGGAAGAAGAGTTTTTAATCCCACTGGTATCACGGATCACCGCAGAGAAGTGGAGTTCTGAAGCATCAATGTAAGTGTTTTCTGAAGTGGGCGCTACTGGATTCGAACCAGTGACCCTCTGCTTGTAAGGCAGATGCTCTGAACCAGCTGAGCTAAGCGCCCTGTTTTAAGAAAAAACAGGTTGCAAATCTATAATAGTTTTCAATTTTTAAAGCTATAAATGGCTAAAAAGTACTAAAGTTAAATTATTGAACTTTAGTTACAATTCCCCCAAAAAGTCACATCAATTGAATTTGACGGGCAGTTACTCTTCAAGGTGATTTAACCACCAGGAAGTAATCATTTATTACTTTGTACCAGGGTTTAGAAAAAAAACATCCCACTGGTTTTTTGCCCTACGCATCTCCATAGGCGTAGGGCTTTTTTTCTAACTGGACAACTCCAATGCCTGTTAAGATTTCAATATTCATTGACATTTAGCCAATAAAACTTACCCATGCAATTTTAACCGCTAATTGGTAGTTGTACCCGCAATGCCACAAGGGTTTTTATTAGTCTAGCCGTGAAATGACAACAATCCGGGTTTATTCAATAATTTTACAATTTATCCGGTACAATTAAACCACCAGGTTTCGCATTGAGGAATAACCGGCGTGCTGGGCGTACATGCATTATTGGAGGTATTGGTATATCTAAATACCAACGTATGCTGAATATTGGCGGTTACTGTGATTGTTGACGATTGCTGGCCAGGAGCCACTGTGAATATTTTCACCCCATCCCAAATAACATCATAAGTGCTATTGGAATTGCTATTGTTAATGAAATAAACTTTACCTGATTGATTGGCTTCACAGGGTAAAATACAAGTTCCATTGTCAAAATCTGCTCCGGGACAATAATTTGTAGCAGTCGGATCCGTACACCCCGTGCAGGAGCCGTCATCATTATCCGCGGAAGAATCAAAGTTTGATGCACATGCGCTGGTGCATCCGTCTTTATCAAAAATGCATCCCTGAAAAATGCCGGCAGAGATGGTTACTAGTATTAATATGGATATTCTTTTCATTTAGCAAGTATATTTAGAACTTCAAGGGTTTAGCAAGCTACAAAATAGATAAGTGAAATGTTTATGACATTAGTCAGTTTAATTTCCGGAATTAATCTAAAATAATGCTCCGGGAATCCCCTTTATAGTGTGAAATTAACCCTGGAGACTATCTCATTATTCAAGGAAGACATCCCTATTTTATTTTGACCAGAGTCCCCACAATAGAACTATTGGAAACACTCAAAGTGGAACAATTTTTTTCTGAAAATAAAAACCCCAAATCTAAGGACATTGTCGTTGCCGGCTGACAAGAGATTATAAGAAAGTGTAGGAAAATGCAGTGTAAAAACAAGCAGCAATTTTGGTTATTCCTGCTTTAGAGCCTTCGCCGGATCCAGATTCTTGATAGTAAACATTTTAATACCCACAACTCCGATTATCATCAGAAAAGCTACAGCTCCTCCAATTACAAATGGTTCAAAATCAAGTCCGGTTCTGTACGCAAAATTGTTCAACCAATTATTCATAACAAACCATGACAATGGCCATGCAAATACAATAGCAACCGAAAGCACCAGCAAATATCTCTTTGAAAACATGAAAATCATTTGGAAAAACGATATGCCGAGGATCTTGCGGATGGCAATTTCTTTTGTCTTATCTTCTATCATAAAGGAAATAATACCAAACAGTCCCATTGTGGCCAGCAATAAGGCAAACAGAGTCGAGTAAAATATGAGTTTGCCGGTTTCATTTTCTGTTTGGTATAATTGTTCAATTTTATCATTCAGAAAGAAGTATTCAAATGGAAGCCCACCTGACACAGATACAAATGTCTTTTCAATATCCTTTAGTGATGAAGTGAGATTAGGGATTTGAAGTTTGATTGATAATTGCTCGTGGAAGAACCTGTCAGACACTGCTAATAGCAATGGATCCATTCCACTGTGTAGTGATCTGAAATTAAAGTCCTTTACCACCCCTGCAATTTCTCCATAATTACCAGGCCCGAATGGGCTTAATTTTCTTTCTCCCGGGTCTTCCCAACCCAGGAATTTCATTCCACTTTCATTAATAATATATTTAATTTGTGGTGTGGAAGAATTTTCAATATCTTCCAAATTTCCATACACAAGTTCCAGGCCTAATGTTCTCATAAAATCTTTATCTGTCGCTATCAGGTACATTTGAGCATTATCCTGTTCTTCCGGAGTTTGCCCCTCCCAGCTCACTGTTTGATGCCAACTTGCACTTCCGGGAACGAATGTTGATGCCGAGACCCCGGTAACCCCCGATACTTTGAGTAATTCATTCTTCAATGTATTCAGCTTAACAGAATCTAATTTGTTGTATAGCGGTATATTTACTACTCCATCCGGAGCCATTCCAATGTTCCGGGTTTTAATATAATTGAGTTGGTCTGTTATAATGAAAGTATTAATGAGGAGTACTATGGACAACAGAAATTGTATTCCAAGGAGAATATTTTGCAAGCCTGAACCTTTCTTAACTTTAATATTACCTTTAAGGATAGTAACCGGATTAAAAGCGGAGACAATAATTGCCAGGTAAGATGATGCCAGGATCGTTGCCAGAGTCACAATTCCGGTTAGCGCGAACCAGAATTCCGGTTTGTCGAATTTTAATGTCATTGATGTACCCAGCATGGCGTTAAGGGGAGGCAATACCGCGTAGATAAACAAGGCGGCAAGCATCAGGGAAATGAACATTGCAATTAATGTTTCACTAAAAAACTGAATAATTAAATTTTCTCTTGCCGCTCCAAGAGCTTTTCTTACTCCATATTCACGGGCTCTTCTTATTGACAAAGCAATCGACAAATTCACATAATTGGCGAGTGCTATGATTAGGACTATTAATGAAATGGAAGCAAAAATCCACAGATAAACCGGATTGATGCCTGGAAGCAAATTGCCCCGGTTATGCTGAAAATGAATTGCTGAAAGTGACTGGAGGTTTACCTGATCAAAATTAAAAGTGCTTCTATCTGTAGTTACAGAAAAGTCCCGGATTTTTTCCGCAGTAATAAATGGATCCGCTTTTTCATTCAGAAGAATGTAACCGAAATAATTATATGCGCCCCAGCTATTCACCGAATTTTCTCCGTAAATATTTTTAAGGTTTTCGAATGAAATTAAAAAATCGTACCTGAGATGGGATTGAAGTAGAGGATTTTCAATTACTCCGGAAACGATAAACTCATGAGTTTCATCAGCCTTTATAACCTTGCCAATGGGATTTGCTTCTCCGAAAAGTTTCTCCCGGATTCGCTTGGTAATAACAACATTGCCGGGTTCATTGAGCACAAGTGATTTATCGCCAATGAGCAGGGGAAAGTCAAAAATTTCAAAAAATGCAGGATCAACCATTACAAAATAGGGTTCATTGAATTTCTTATTTTCGCTTTCAATCAAAACTTTTTCTCCCCTGGAAATGGGTTCAAATCTGGTAAAGGATTCAATTTCCGGAATGGTTTCCTTTAGTTGAGGCAACAGTGGAGCCGCAATTTTTACCCACCCTTCACCTGAATCCATGTCTCCATTTACTACCCTGAATATTCGATCCTTCCTGGTGTGGAAATCGTCAAATCCTGTATGGTGACTTACGTATAAATATGCAAGCATTACACATGCCAAACCCAATGAAAGACCTGCAAGGCTAACAAAAGAAGTAAGTTTATTTTTTAACAAACTTCTGAACGCAACTTTGAAATAATGAGGAATCATATACAATTTTAATTTGGGTACAACATTAAAGGGAATATTAATTAGCTCAAGACGTAATAGTTTAAATACCTCAAAGCTGAATTTCAAATGAAAAATTAATCCTTGCCTGGTCGCATTTGTTGATTCATACAATTCTTTCAGATCTCCTTCTATGTCTTCCAAAAACTCAGGTCTGATAAATGGTCTTATAATTGAGTATATCCAGTTGCGCCTGATCATATCAATCTGCCCAGTTCTGTCAACAATTCCGGGCTGGCCTTCCAAAGGCTAATCCGGTCTTCCATAGCATGACTCACCGCTTTTTTCCCATTTAAAGTGATTTCGAAATAGCGCTTTCTTTTACCCCCTCTTTCGGGAGTCGCCTCACCAAAGTGTGATTTTATATATCCCTTCCGTTCCATCCGACGTAATGCTGACTGAAGAGCCCCAACACTGACCTTCCTATTTAATCTCTTCTGAATATCAAGTTTGATGGACACTCCGTAGGCATTCTTTTGAAGAATAGCTACTGTTAAAAGTACTACTTCTTCGAACTCTCCAAGTGAATAAGTGACCATAATTGTCCTAATTGTATATAATATAAATACGCCTGAATATCTTAATAGTTGCATCCGCGCCAAGAATTCGATTCTATTATTCGATAGGATGGCTTGAGTGTGTTTCTTACTGACCAAATAAACAATTACAATTCCGAATGTTTTTTCTTGGGAATTACTATAGATCAGGAGGTGTGGAGGGCTGGAAACGTTAGGTAATGCAGTTTATAATTGCCTTGACAGCACTATGCCTGCAAAAGTCAGCAATATACCAAGTACGAGGCTTGAAAGAACATAAATGCTTGCATAGCCAAAACTCCCCTGCCTTAACAATTCAACGGTTTCATTTGAAAATGCGCTGAAGGTAGTAAATCCACCTAATATACCGGTCATGAGAAAAATTCTCAAATCGGGATTGACATCGGTCTTTTCGACAAATCCAAAAAAGAGTCCTATCAGAAAACATCCGATTAAATTTACCGCCAGGGTACCATATGGAAATGCGGACAGGAAACGTGTGAAAA
>DASWHX010000041.1:0-27248 GCA_036397995.1 Cyclobacteriaceae bacterium | reverse complement strand
CAATATGGGTTCCTCGGATTTCAGGAAGGTAGTCCAATCTTTGTGAGTAGAGCAGGGCGTAAAGTCAATAGCTATAAGAGTATTATTATTAACGAAAAAGTGGAAAAAATTGAAATATTTAATCTGAGATTTACCCCGCCCTTTGAAACTTCAAATATTGAAACTGGTTTTCTAAGACTTATTGATTTTGGAAGATCTTCTTGGTTCTACAAAGTAATGTTCAGTAATGATGATTTCACCATCTACTATCAAAACCTCTGGCTTCAGCACAATGGAAAAGATTATTTCCTCGACAGCATCTACAACGCTGATAAAAAAATCCACTCCTCTTTCAGCAGCGATGGCAAGTATCTATTTGTTAATACATTGAACACTTTATCGGATTATTATAACCCTGCACAAGACAACCGCATCATGGTATATGATCTTAGTGAGATTGAACAGGGCAAGATCGGAAAACAATACATTCCCTGTACCCATTGTTCAGATAGTTATTTAATTGGGGATCAATTGTTTTTCACCATCGGCCGGAAGGATGGTTATGGTGGTTATAGTAATAAAGATATCTATTTAGCACCTTGGGGTAATTTGGAAGACTCAGTGAAGGTCGCAGCCAATACTGATATTATAGCTATCTCGCCAGATGGCAAATATATTTTAGGTACCCGCTTCTGGGATAGGCAGAAAACCACTGCCGTGATCGTAGATGTCGAACACAAAAAATACCAGATGCTTTTAGGAAGAGATTATGCGGAACGAAAAACCTTTTACTCTTACTATAAGAGTAAATTTGCTTTTGACTTTAAAGGATATCTGATTTATGTAGACTTTCCTGAAGGTTACCCGTTCGATGCCCTGAAATGGCGCAACGAAGAAATCCCCGACTGGACGGAAAAAGAATTCTGGCAGCAATTTCAGCACCCGCCACTTGAAAAATAATTCCTTCATGAAAATTCTCATCCTCACACTTATCCCAACCCTTTCATTCGCCCAATGCAATCTTATTGCTGATGAAAAAGATATAGCAGGCCAGCATTTATTGATGCTCAGGGAATATAACTTAATCTTTCCGCTTGACTCATTGGAGAATAAAATAATGGAAATTCCGGTCGGTATCATAATGAAACATGACAGCCTGGAATGGCTGTGGATGCCTCTTGAAATGAAAATAAATGCTTCCGGTGGATTTTTCACTACCTATATTTCTTTTGTAGACCCGCTAACAGGTAAAAGAGAATTTTGCAAAATCAGGAATACCAACATGAACTACTTCAAACAAATCGAGAAAAATACCATTGAACTCCTCAGAAACCTTTCTCTGCCATTGGATGAACACTGAAAATATAGTTAAATCCGGCCTGCCAAACCCATCGGCCTCTGCTACGATTGGCGTTATCAGCGGGACTAAAAAAAATCTCCCGCAGATTTCGCGGATTTACGCAGAAGATTCCCCGAACCATTTTTTCCCTGCGATGATCTGCGGTATCAGCGGGATTAAGTAAAATATTCTCCCGCAGATTTCGCGGATTTGCGCAGAAAACTTTCTTTTCTCCCGCCCATTAATTGAAACAACTAAGCCCCGGCCAGTATTTACACGGAATCTCCGGTTGGGACTTTAAAGATCAAGTTCTAATTCAACCGGCTTAAACTCTCTTCCAAAGACCTAATTTTTGATTCAGTATCTGCCTTCTTTTTCTTTTCAACCTCAACCACTGATTCAGGTGCGTTATTCACAAACCTTTCATTGGAAAGTTTTTTATTGACTGATTCCAGGAATCCTTTCGCATATTTTAATTCTACCAGCAATGTCTTTTTCTCAGACTCCTTGTCTACCTTGCCTGTTAGTGGAATAAAATAATCAACATTGTTTACCACCAGGGAAATTCCATCCGAATCAGATTTAGGGATTTTTTCAAAAGATGAAACATTGGCTAGCTTCTTAATGAAAATTTCAAACTCACCAACCTGCGAATCTCCATTTAGCAATTGTAAAGTGAACGATTCTTTTAGGGAAATTCCTCTGCTGTTCCTTGCCTTCCGGATGGCTGTAATGAGGTCAAATGAATGATTAGCTTTATTGATAATTTGCTGATCTATCTTGCCGCCCGCGGGCCATGGTGAAATGATAATGCGGCTTTTATTGTCCCTTTCACCCAGTTGATCCCAAATTTCTTCGGTAATAAAAGGCATGTAGGGGTGCAGGATTTTCAAAATATTTTCAAGAATTCGGATTGTTTCCTGTTTGGTTTGAGAATCGATAGGCTTGCCGTATTCAGGCTTAATCATTTCAAGATACCAGGAAGCAAAATCATCCCAGACCAGTTTATAAACTGTCAATAGCGCATCAGAAATTCTGAATTTTCGGAAATGACTTTCCAATTCTTCAAGAGATTGATTAAACCTTGAGTTCATCCAATCGATTGCAATCTGGTTAGGCGTCGAAAAACCGTCGTTATCTACATTCCAGCCTGAAACAAGACGAAATGCATTCCAGATTTTGTTCGCAAAATTTCTTCCCTGCTCACAGAGCTTTATATCAAAAAGCAAATCATTGCCGGCAGGTGAGCTGAAAAGCATTCCTGTTCGTACCCCGTCAGCTGAATATTTTTTTATTAATTCAATAGGATCAGGAGAATTACCCAACGATTTGGACATTTTTCTGCCCAGTTTGTCTCTTACAATTCCGGTTAGATACACATTTCGGAATGGAGGTTCTCCTTTGTATTCATAGCCAAAAATTATCATTCTGGCGACCCAGAAAAACAATATTTCAGGCGCCGTAACCAAGTCATTGGTAGGGTAGTAATACTTAATGTCATTATTTTGAGGATCAAGCAGACCATTAAAGACCGAAATTGGCCAAAGCCCTGAGGAAAACCAAGTATCCAATACATCCGGATCCTGTTTTAGATCGGATGGTTTCAGTTTGGTATTTCCGGTTTTTTCTTGCGCTAATTCAAGGGCTTTACCCGGAGTTTCAGCTACTACAAACTCATTATCGGTATAATAGTATGCTGGAATTTGATGACCCCACCACAACTGACGGCTAATGCACCAGTCCCGAACATTCTCCATCCAATGACGATACAAGTTCTTAAATTTGGGCGGATACAATTTGATTTCATCATTCATTACATTCTCAAGAGCCGGCTTTACCAGGTCATTCATTCTCACAAACCATTGCATCGAAAGCCGCGGTTCGATTATCGCATCAGTGCGTTCAGAAAAACCAATACTGCTTACATAAGCTTCTGTTTTGACCAGGTGTCCTTCCTTTTCAAGTTGATTAACTATCAATTCACGGGCTTCGAATCTGTCCTTTCCTACAAAGAGCTGGGCAGATTTATTCAGGCTTCCGTCATCATTAAGAATATCAACCGTTTCCAGCTTATGCTTTTTCCCCAATTCATAGTCATTAACATCGTGCGCAGGGGTGACTTTCAAACAACCGGTTCCAAACTCCATGGTTACATAATCGTCGTCAATTATTGGAATAGAACGATTGATCAGCGGAACCAGAGCTCGTTTGCCAGCAAGGTTTTTATATCTTTCGTCTGCGGGGTTAATACAAACTGCGGTGTCTCCTAAAATAGTTTCCGGCCTTGTTGTAGCAATGGTAATAAATTCATTCTGAGAATTTTCGATCTTGTATTTAATATAGTATAACTTCGAATTGACATCGCGGTGGTTTACTTCGTCATCAGCCAAAGCTGTTTTACCAATAGGATCCCAATTAACCATCCTATAGCCACGGTAGATATACCCTTTATTATATAGATCTATGAAAGTCATGATTACCATTTTTGATAAGTCATCCTCCATCGTAAATCGAGTACGACTCCAGTCGCAGCTGGCACCAAGTTTCTTCAATTGTTCAAGAATAATTCCACCGTACTTATGGGTCCATTCCCAGGCTTTTTCAACAAATTCCTTTCTTGAAATATCCTTCTTGGAAATGCCCTGCTCCTTAAGCATCGCCACTACTTTCGCTTCGGTGGCAATGGAAGCATGATCGGTTCCCGGTACCCAGAGCGCTTCTTTTCCTTCCATTCTTGCTTTACGCACGAGGATATCCTGAATGGTATTATTAAGCATGTGACCCATATGCAGCACTCCTGTCACATTGGGGGGTGGAATCACGATGCAATAGGGTTCCTTATCGGGATTCGGAGTTGAAGAGAAATAACCATTTTCCAGCCAAACTTTATACCACTTGTCTTCAACTTTTGCTGGATCATATTTTGTAGAAACGGACATCAGAGCTTTTCTAATTACACATTAAGCTGGCAAAATTAAAGAAATTTAAGGGATAGTGGTTCATCTTCATTTCATTTTGTCTGTATTCACCTATTTTTGATTTAAACAGATTGAACCTATGCGAAATCCGAATGATGCTAAACTGAAATCCTGGGTGGAAGTACCGAAAGGCTCTGATTTTCCAATTCAAAATTTACCATTTGGAATTTTCAGTACAGGAACACGGAATAAAAGGGCCGGCATTGCTATCGGAAACCAAATCGTTGATTTGTCAGAGTTAGCAAAGCGCGGATACCTTGACATTCCTGGAATAGATACGGCGGTTTTTTCCAACGATATTCTAAATGCATTTTTAGAGGTGGGACGCAAGAAATGTGGTGAGGTCAGGATGAAGGTCTCTGAACTTCTGGATTCAGAAAATAGTATCTTAAGGAATAATGAAAATGAAATTAGGGAAGTTTTCGTTAACATGGCTGATGCACAAATGCATATGCCAATCAATGTGCGTAATTATACAGATTTCTATTCCAGCAAAGAGCATGCAATTAATATCGGTACAATGTTCAGGGATCCTGAGAACGCGTTGCTTCCGAACTGGAAACACTTACCGGTTGCCTACCATGGCCGGGCATCTTCAATAATTATTTCCGGGCAGGATATCTATAGGCCTAAAGGACAAACCAAATCAGCTGATGATCCCCGGCCAATTTACGGTGCGACTCAACGGCTTGACTTTGAATTGGAAATAGCATTTGTTGCTTGCAAAAGCAATGCTCTGGGCGATCAGATTACTTTGGCTAATGCGGAGGATTATATTTTTGGTTTTTGTCTCTTTAATGACTGGTCGGCCAGAGATATTCAAGCCTGGGAATATGTGCCGCTTGGACCTTTTTTGTCAAAGAATTTTGCGTCCGCCATTTCTCCATGGATTGTGACATTGGACGCCCTCGAACCATTTCGGGTGGACGGGCCAACTCAGGAAGAAAAAGTTTTGCCCTACCTCGCATTTGAGGGATCAAAGAACTTTGACATTAACCTCGAAGTTTTTATAAAGCCTGACAAGTCGGAAGAAGTTTCGGTATCCAAATCTAATTTCAGACACATGTACTGGAACGTGAATCAACAGTTGGCTCACCATACTGTTAATGGTTGCAATATCCAGATAGGGGATATGTACGCATCCGGAACAATTAGCGGGCCAACACCGGATACGTATGGTTCTATGCTTGAACTTGCATGGCAAGGAACAAAGCCAATAAGAATGAAAGACGGCAGCGTGCGAAAGTTTATTAATGATGGCGATGAGGTAATTCTACGCGGGTACTGTGAAAAAAATGGCATACGTGTTGGCTTTGGAGAAGTTCGAAACAGGGTTTTGCCGGCAAAATAGATGACAATGAAATCATTTTCTCCAAAAGATTTATCACTTTCCGAGTTTCACTCTTATTTGCTAGGCGCAGTTACTCCAAGACCTGTTGCATTTGCCAGTAGTGTTGATAACCAGGGAAATGTTAATTTAAGTCCCTTCAGTTTTTTTAATGCATTCAGTGCAAACCCGCCCATCCTGGTTTTTTCTCCATCCCGGAGGGGTAAAGATAATACGACCAAGCATACTTACGAAAATATTCGGGAAGTGCCGGAGGTTGTAATTAATATTGCCAATTACAATCTTGTTGAACAAATGTCGCTTGCCAGCAGTAACTATGCAAAGGGAGTAAATGAGTTCGTAAAAGCGGGACTAACCGAGGTAAAATCAGCAATGGTAAAACCACCCAGGGTGTTGGAAGCACCAATTGCTTTTGAATGCAACGTCAATGAGGTAATTCAATTAGGAGATAAAGGAGGAGCGGGTAATCTGGTAATCTGTGAAATCTTATTAATGCATATTACTGAGGAGATTCTGGATGAAAATGAAAAAATTAATCCGGTGAAACTTGATGCAGTCGGCAGATTAGGGGAAGATTGGTATTGCAGGGTAATTCCGGATTCGATATTCAGAGTGCCGAAACCCACACAACATTTAGGTATTGGATTTGATTCTTTGCCGGATGAAATTAAGAAAAGTCCGGTGCTATCCGGTAATAACCTTGCCAGGCTTGCGGGTGTTAAAGAATTGCCGAATAAAGAATTTCTGGAGCAAATAAAAAATTCAGTTGAGGTGTCAGATGTATTTACAAGATTTATCAACGATAAGGAATCAATGGAATACCATCTGCACATGCTGGGAAAAGCGGCTCTTGAAAGAGGGGAAACTGATTTAGCCTGGGCTTACCTATTAGCATCAAAAAGTAATTAGTCTTCCTGGTGCACTGCAAACTATGAAATGTTCAGGTAGACAAAATTAGGCCTGATTTTTTCTCATATACTCAACCGGCGGATAACCAGACCAGGCCCGGAAAGCTTTTGAGAAGTGTGATTGGTCACAATAACCCAACGAGTAGGCAATATCGGAAATGCGGGAATATCCGGATTTCAAAAGAAACTCGGCTTTTTTCATCCTTAGGTATTGAAACAAACTGCCAGGACTCATTCCAAATGAGCCTTTCACTTTTCTATGTAACTGCATGCGGCTTGTTCCCAATTCCCTGGATAAATTTTCTACTGAAAAATCCAGAGAACAAAGAAATCTATCCATGGCATTAATTATTTCATTCACAAAAACAAGATCAGTTAATGAATGTAGATTTAGAATGGAAAATTTACTGCCGGGAATTACCTGAGGATTGGGCAAGCAAATTATTAAGCGTGAGTTTTCGTTTTGATCCGAATTATAAAAACACTTGCCGCCCAAATCATAAACAGCTGAACGTAAATCAGATGGAATCCCTGCCAGTGAGAATTCTCTTTGCCAATTAAACTCTGAAGAGATAATGAATTCATTAAAAGTTGTTGTGTTATCAATTACTATTTTGCCACTGTTAAATTCTTTCTCTGATAGAAAAAAATCATGCAGGTGGTCCACCATCTCTCCGCACCGCATTTTGAGGTCTTGGAATTTGAATTCATTTATTAATTGTGTTTTCAGGGTTATTCCTTCCCGGGCAAGATCCTTCCTGAGACAATTTATCAGGAATGGTAATTGAAGTTCACTTTTGTAATCATTTTTTACCTTTTTTGCGGATTCAACTTTCAGGTTGGGGTAATCTAAAATAACTGATTTCCCATTTGAATTATGTCCGGTACCTGGCATTATCTCAAGAGTAGGAGGAACAAACATAACTTCATTCTCTTCAAATCCTGGATGTGAATGAAAACCAGCGTTATTATATTTTGGCGCATAAATTTGATCTAATTCTATCAGCATTTGGTTTGACTCCATAAATAATGCATTGGCATCCCTAATTGTTTTCTCAAAATTTATTAAGAAGAATCCGGATACAATTGAGATGATAACGATTACGATTAATGAATAATGGAAATATGGATCCATTGGAGCAAAGAATTCGCTAAAACCAAATCGCAAAAGAATGGCGAATACCAGAAATAGGGTTTGCCTAAAAACATTGAGAAAAATCGATCCGGAAATAAAAAGTGTTAAAAGCGTAATAATTTGAGCAACACCAGATCCGGGATTCTTTAATTGAAACAGAACTGCAAATAATGTGATAAGTATATATATGGTGTGAAGGAAATACTTTCTTAAATTCTTGCTTCCTTTATTCCAAAAGTATGTGATATAAAGTCCGGAAATTGTGAACCAAAATATGATATCAAAGAAAATCCCAAAAACAAACTTCGGAGAAAAACTGCTTTCAATGAATACTCCCAGCGTTGCTGACAGGATGAGTATAAAGTCCTGCAATTTTGACATTAATTTGAGAATTGGCTGATTGGAAAATTTCGCGTTTTTCATTGATAATTCTAACTTTGATTAATTATGAATATGGTTGAACAAATAGAATCAAACAGTTTCAATCCATACAATGACAGCAGTATACATGGGGTTTTATCGCTAAAAAATTGGGATTACAAATGGTATACAGATACCCTTAAAAGGGTCAAAAAGAGAAAAAATAGGGGATATGCTTGTTTAAAGAACTTCAATAGGCAAATGGAGATTCATAAATGTTTGCAACAATGAACCGCTATTCCTTTCAATTAACTCTAAATGATTATAGTTTTGTAGTTGTAGATTTGTAGTGTAAATAAGATATGAATCAAACCCAGGTCTTTTTAACTTACCAGACGTTATTGCATTCCATTGCATTGCAAATATTAAGGTGCAAAGCAGATGCAGAAGACGCTGTGCATGACGCATTTGAAAGGTGGCTGTCGGTTGATGACAATAAAGTGCAGAACGCAAAGGCCTATCTTACCTCAATGGTGAGGAATATTAGTATAAACAAACTTAGAAGATTTAGTTTCAGGAAGACGGAGTCTTTAGAGGCGGTACCCGAACCACACAAAGGACATATTGAACCGGATCTTTCTCATTTTGACCTTGACATAGATATAGGCAAAGCTTTGTCAATTATTAATCACAAATTAGAACCTTTGGAACGAGCTGTTGTGCTGCTTCGGGAGGTTTTGAATTTTGATTATGAAGTTCTGACGAAAATTGTTGGAAAGAAGGCAGACCATTGCAGACAAATTTTGAGCCGGGCTAAAAAGAAGCTTGGGAATTCAAAGATGAGCTTTCAAATCAATTACAAGAGTAACTTCCTTGCTGAAATCTTTCGGAAATCCTGCCAAAGTGGAACCTTTACGGACTTAATTAATTACCTCAAGGCTGATTTACCCGCAAAAAAGTAACTGGATCTGTCACAATTCATAATCAAAATTGTCTCTCCCAATATAATCCACTTACTGTTTGTTTGTAAACCGCTTAATCCCAATTAATTAACTTATGGAAATCTTAATTTTCTTTATAGCACATTGGTACCTTTCACTATTTTTCCAGACCTTTTTCCTGCATAGGTACGCGGCACATAAGGCATTTACTATGAGTCCCGTCAAGGAGAAAATTTTTTATATTTTAACATGGATATTTCAGGGCTCCAATTATCTGAGTCCCTATGGCTACGGAATTATGCACCGGATGCACCATGCATTTGCGGATACACCTAATGATCCGCATTCTCCAAAATACGATGAGTCCATTTTCAAAATGATGTGGAAGACCAAAACTATTTATGCCGGTTTCTCAAACAAACAAGTGAAACCCGATCCTAGATTTACCGACGGAATTCCTGACTGGCATGCATTTGACAGAATTGCCAAATCCTGGCCCTCCAGGATATTATGGGGAACGGCTTACGTAATCTTCTATTTCTTTTTCGCAACTGCATGGTGGATGTGGCTTCTGCTTCCTATTCACTTTTTGATGAGTCCAATTCATGGAGCAATCATAAATTGGTTCGCTCATAAATACGGTTACCGAAACTTTGAAGTTGGAGACACTTCACGCAATTTCCTTCCTGTGGATTTTCTCATGATGGGTGAGAGTTACCATAACAATCATCACAAGAATGGTTCCCGGGCCAACTTTGGTTTCAGATGGCATGAAATTGATCCCACTTACCTGGTTATCAAAATTCTGGATAAAGTGGGAGTTATTAAGTTAGCGAAGCAACAGGGAATTAGCCTGGAAGCTGCCAAGAAAGCCGCATAATCGCAAATTCACATTTCAGTCTGAATTTCTGGAGAAGTACACCTTCTCATTTTCATCTCAAGAATAGAAGTTTTATTAATCACCGGATTAGATGATAATTATCATTTTTATCATTATACAAACCGGATACCTTTCAATAATTGTTGAAAATATTCCTAAACCAAAATTCTAATAAAATGAAGAAGTTTAAATTGAAATACCTGCTATTTATAGTGGCTGTCTATTTCATGTTTTCTTTCACCGTATTTCAGGAAAAGTGGGAAGTTCCCGCGAAATATGAAAGTATGAAAAATCCGACTGAAGGGGACAAAGAAAACCTCGCGATAGGAAAACAATTATACGACAAGCATTGCCGATCATGTCACGGTAAGGAAGGCTTAGGTGATGGAACAAAGGCCGGCGAACTTGAAACGCCAACGGGAGATTTTTCTGCAGAGGATTTCCAAAAGCAATCTGATGGCGCGTTATTCTACAAAACCACTACTGGCCGGGGCGATATGCCTGAATTTGCGAAGAAAATCGGCAGTGATGAGGACAGGTGGTTAATTGTGAATTACTTAAGAACTTTTGCAGAGTAAAGTTTATTAAATTGAATTAAGAAGGATGCGGCCGTATGCTATCTTATTGGTAATTGCCGCATCCTGCATTACTTCTTCATCCATCGCACCGGAAGTAATTTTTTACTATCGGATTGAAATCATTAATCCGGACCCGGCGGCAAATATCATTAGGCAGGAATTAGAGCAATCGTTTCCTCTTAGAAAATATGCCATCACAAATTCGTCAGGTAACACAAAGCCTTTTTATCAGGAATTTGAACTGAATTATGATTTAGCCATAGACAGCTTAATGCCTCCACACACATTTGTGCACAAAATGCAACCATTTAGTGAGGCAATTATTCCGGAAACAGATTCGCGTCTTCTTAAGATCCATTTATTTCCAGAAAAGGAACCTTCTTACTCCATGGAAATATATCTGTGGGAAAATAGTAGCTGGAACTTTCTCGCTCAAACGGGAATCCACCCAATTAATTCAGAAGAATCAGAATATCAGGAGCTTACCGAAAAGTTCAGAGAGTCAATTATTCAGTTTTCCTTCAAATAATTGGATTGGATGATAAAAGTCATGGTGACTATTGATCGAGGTCATAGTATTTCCTTGATAGTAAAAATACCTTACAAAAATAATTATTATACCTAAATCAAAAAGAAGATGAAAACGCACAGAATATTATGGGTATCGTTTCTGAGTACCCTACTCCTATTACTAACTGTTAGATGTAGTGATGATGATCCTGCTCCATTATTATCAATATCAGGCACAGTAACTTATCCTGGAATTAGCGGAAACACTGCGGCAGGAGGTTCAGTTGTTTTACTTGCTAAAACTGCAAATGCCCTGGAATATAATTTTACTTCTATAGCGGATGCTTCCGGGAATTATATTTTTGATAATCTTGAGGCCGGAACATATTACCTTAATGCTAATTATTACACTGATAACCAGAATTTAGGAGCAAGGTTGGAAGGTGTTAACTTCAATGCAGGTGATGACATTGAAGTGGTAATTGGTGGTGTGGATGTCACCGAAAACATAACACTTGTATCTGTAGGTCAAACAATGGCCAGTGCAATGGACATAAATTATGATGGAAGAGAAGGAGGAGCCGGAAACGCCACAGAATGGGAATTTGACCCAAATCATACAACGGTAGATTTCGCTTTCGATTTTAAGGAAGAAAATTCAGAATTTACCGGATCATTCGGAAGAGTAACCAAATTGATATTGAATCTTGACCCAGCCAGTCTTTCCACCAGCTCTTTGATGGCTGAAGTTGATTTAATGAGTGTTAATACCCGTACAAGAGGCGGACGTGATCCACTTTGGGATGGTGAGTTTAACGCATTAACCGAATCAACTGTATTTACAGAAACAAATTGTATTGCAACTACCTTTGGGATATTCGCTGATGCAACATTCCCAGCTACCGTTACAGACCCTCAGCGATATGCCAGTTTTACCAGCACAAGCGTGGAGCCGTATGGAGATGGTTTTATTGCCAAAGGAAACCTTTCCTTCTCTGCGGTAATGTCAACAACTCCTTCAAGCCCTTATGGCATTACCAATAACCCGAATACGATGGTAACCAAAGCAGCCCAAATTGTATTTAAATACCGAACCGGAACTGAAGATGCAACCAGATTTTATGCAAGCTTTGAAGGTAAAATGATAATGAACGCGAAGGCAGATTTCAATATTTTCTCATCAAATATTGTTGATGAACCAATCAAAGTATATGTTAATATTCAACTGAGAAAGAATAAGTAGTAACTCCAGGGAGTGAAAACACTCCCTTAACCTTTTTCTACCTACCCCAAGCCGATGAAAAGCAGACTAAAAATATTTATGATATTTCCGGCTCTTCTGGCGGGATGCACTTACTTTGAAAACGAACCACCTCCCAAGCCATTTGTTCCAAAAGCAACAACTTCGCTGGAAGCGGTTTATACAACAACAATTCCTAATAGCATTACAGCTCCCTTTTGGAACACCTTAAACTATTATGAGGTTACAGCCACAACAATAACCAGCGGTGAAGTTCCAACCGATGATGGATTATTTAATATGAGTGGGACTATTAACGGAACCTCAAGTTTCAATGAAGGGATTGATCCTATTTTGGAATTGAAAGCCGGATATGATGACAGTTACCTGTACATATTGGCGAGTTGGCAGGACGAAACTTACAATGCGTCAAATGGATCCTGGTTTCTGAATGGACCCTCGGATCCTGATAAGTCTGGTTCAACAACAGGGTGGACGTCCCAGCAGAATGATGATAACATAATTTTTGTATTTCCCGTGTCATCGAATGAATCTGACGTTTGGAAGTGGTCACTTGCTTTGTCAGAACCACTTGGGTATGCCCTGGATTTATTCAATAGTGGAACAGGGAATCAGTTTGACGCGGGAGATAAGATATTTATCAGAAATGCAGTAGACCCTGAAGATAACCGCTCCGGTCCTATGCTTGACTGGGATGGAATAGATAACCAGCAACTTGATCGTTCCCCGGGGGGACTAACATTTTTAGATCCGGGGTATTACCTGTTAAATACCAAGCCACTTACCGGTGATGCAGAACTTGGCGACATGGTATTTCAAACTACCTGCTCATCCTGTCATGGGGTTAATGCCGTAGGAGGGGAGGCCAAAGCTTTAAATGATCGAGCCAGGTTTATGAGACAGACTTTTACTGCCTTTCAAGCTTTTGTCAGTTCCGGGAACCATGACGGGTCATCCTATTATTCAGGATTAACCGAAGAGGAGAGAGTGAATCTTTATGCCAGGCTAAAAGCGTATTCCGGAATACCAGGTTATTTAATTCAAAATCCAACCGGCAGTAATTCTGACATCAGTGCACTTTCAAATGTGCAATTGGCATTGATTGATGAAAAAGCTTCTAATGGAGGATACGTAGTATTGCTGATCAGGCAGTTAAACACAGGCAACCTTGATGACATTGTTTTTAACCCGGACAATTCTCCATATACTTTTCATGTGTATTTATCTGACAATGATGATTTAAACAAGATTGGAGAAATGAATATTGAATTAACCTTCAAACCAAAAAATTAAAATGAAACAGGGAATAAAAAGCATTATGGCCATAATATTTTTCCTGGGTACGATCATTTATTCGTGTACTTATGATGAGATTATTCCACAGGAAGTGGAAGTTCCGGAGAATGTCAGCTTTTCGATTGATGTTCAACCCATATTTACAAAATCATGCGCACTTCCTGGTTGTCATTCGGCCGGAGGCCAGCAACCAAACCTGACTATCGGCAATGCATACAATAGCCTTACCTTCTTTGGTTATGTGAATTTGGCTGATCCTGCTAATAGCAAGATCTATCAGCAAATAAACATTGGGAAAATGAAAACCTATGCAACTGATCAGGACCGGGCCATAATACTTAAATGGATTGAACAAGGTGCTTTAGACAATTAAATCTTAAAAAATCATGAAAAACCAAACCAATAAGAATTTATCAGGAGGAGTAAAATTACTCATCTTATTGCCAATATTAATATCAAATTCTTTGTTTGCACAAGAAGAAGAAGGAACAGACGCTGATAATAGACCTGTCAGGCCAACATTTGAAAGCGCTTTACTCATGGATTTGCAGTCCGTAATGGTTCCCAACCATAAAACTCTTGAATTTGATATTCAACACCGGTTTGGAACTGTCGAAGAAGGAATCACCGATCTTTTTGGCATTTATGCACCTGCAAATATTAGAATGGGATTTACCTATACACCCATAAATAATCTGGCGGTTGGATTTGGATTTGGAAAATTCAAAAAATACCTGGATCTCAGTCTGAAGTATGCAATTTTAAAACAACGGCGCGACTGGAGTATTCCTGTAAGTTTAACCTATTACACAAACATTGCCAGAGATAGCAGAGATAAAAGCCTGTTTAGCAAACCGGTTCACCGGTTTTCTTACCACCATGAACTAATTATTGCCTCACGATTAAGTTCAAAACTCTCCCTTCAGGTTGCTCCCAGTTTCAGTCATTACAATGCAATAGATTCCCTTTATAGCAATGATATAATTGCAATAAGTGCCGGTGGCCGGTTTAGATTCAGTTCTCAGGGAGCAATTCTTATAAACTATGTGCAACAGATTACCAACCATGATGATCCCAATTTTGATTTAAAACCTAACATAACCATCGGTCTTGAATTCAGCACAGGCTCACATGCATTTCAGGTATTTGTGAGCAATTACCAGGGTATTCTTCCCCAGGAGAATAATACTTTTAATGAATATGATTTTACTAAAGGTGAATTTTTGATTGGTTTCAATATTACCAGATTATGGAGTTTTTAGATAAAAAGAGAAGCAATTTACGGAGAAAATATCTCAAATGGATTCTGGGTTCCGCAGCAGGAATTGCCATAGCATGGATTTTTTCAATTCGAAGAAAACCTGAGGTTGTAAAAATGTTAACCAAAGACGGCAAATTAGTGGAAGTACCACTTGACAGACTTCCGAAGAAAACGCACAAGGTAAACCTTAAGGAAATGCAAACCTGGATTTGGAAACATAATACATAACCGGAGAAAAAATGGAAGAGAAACATAATCAAACCAGGAGAGAATTTTTGAAAGGCAGCTTATTGTCGGGTGTTGGCGCTGTTTCTTTGGCAGAGAATCCCTTCTCACCATTGCTTGAAGAAAATGTAAAGGAAAGTGGCGAAATTGTAAAACTACTCTCTGATGACGGCCATGTTATTGAAATTGACAGAGCCTATTTAAAGCCGGTGCCTGAAACACAACATGTCCATAATTCAGATGCAAGGAAAGGAATTCCGGGTAAGAAGTTTGTCATGGTAATCGATTTGTCAAGGTGCAAAAATCTTAAAAAGTGTCAGGCGGCCTGTAATAAAATGCATTTTGTTACTGAAGGCCAGAATTGGATAAAAATTTATCCAATGCAGGACGCGCCACATACCGCCCCCTATTGGCAGCCTACAACCTGCATGCATTGTGATGAGCCTCCATGTGTAAAAGTTTGTCCGGTTGATGCAACATTCAAACGCGAGGACGGCCTGGTTCTAATTGATAATGAACGATGTATTGGTTGCAGGTTTTGTATGGCAGCATGTCCTTATTCCACCCGGGTTTTTAATTGGGATGAGCCGGTATTACCCCTGGAAGTTTTGCAACGAGAATACAGTTCCGAAACCAGCGTTCCGCCAAAAATAGGTACTGTTAATAAATGTGATTTCTGCCCGGATATGGCTCGGGAAGGGAAATTGCCGCATTGTGTGTCTGCTTGTCCTAATGGTGTTTTCTTTTTTGGTGATTTGAATGAAGATACCGTTACTAACGGAGCAGAAACTTTTCGGTTTAGTCAACTAATAAAAGACAAGGCAGGATACAGGTTAATGGAAGATTTGGGTACAAAACCCAGGGTTTATTATCTGCCACCTGCTAACAGGTTATTCCCATTTGAGGAAGGATTAGAAGAAGAGAAAAAGAACTAGCAATGGAGATGAATTCGGAAAAAATAGCCCGGGATTTAATGCCGGTAAAATTTGGCAAGGCCGGTAAAATCTGGGTTTATATTCTCCTGGCAATAGCCGCTTTTGGACTTTACGCTTATACAAAGCAATTGCGGTTTGGCTTGGGAATAACCGCCATGAGAGATTATGCTTCCTGGGGTATCTACATTTCAAATTTTGTATTCTTCGTAGCCATTTCATTAGTGGGTTCACTTATAACCGCGGTGTTGCGATTAACTAATGCAAACTGGAGTACGCCCTTAACCCGAATCGCAGAAATAATTGCAGTTGCTGCCATTGTTTTCGCTTCACTAATTATTGTAATTGATATGGGCAGGCCAGACCGGCTTTTGCATTTATTCGCTTATGGACGGCTTCAATCTCCTATAATTTGGGATGTAATCGTGATTACCACCTATTTGTTCATAAGCTTGCTGTTGCTTTATTTTCCCCTGATTCCGGATTTGAAGATTATGCAGAAATATAATCCGCCCATTCCGGGATTTATCAGAAAAATTCAGAAATGGATGAATCCCAACTGGGTGGGAAGTGCAGACCAAAAAAAACTGGTAGAAAAAGCCATCAAGATACTTTCGATTATTATTATTCCGGTTGCACTGGCTATACATACAGTCACCTCCTGGCTCTTTGCCACAACCTATAGGCCGGGATGGGATTCCACTAACTTTGGAGCCTACTTTGTTTCCGGAGCGTTTCTTGTTGGGGCAGGCGGTGTTGTTATAGCGATGTATGCTCTTCGCCGAACATACAAACTTGAAGATTACATCACTGAAAAGCATTTTGATCATATGGGTAAATTACTCGTATTGCTCAGTTTGCTTTATCTGTATTTCAATATCAATGAATATCTTGTTCCTGCATTTAAGATGAAGAAACCGGAAGTAGAACATCTTACCGGATTATTCACCGGAGATTACGCTGCCATATTTTGGCCTGTAATTCTTCTGGGAATGGTTATCCCGGTGATAGTGTTATTATTTCCGAAGGGAAGAAGACCAGTGCCTATGTTTATTATCGGAATATTAGTTGTTGCAGGGGCTTGGTTCAAACGATTCCTGATTGTAACTCCTACTCTGCTTCATCCTTTTCTGCCCATGTACGATGTGCCCGGGAATTATTTGCATTATTCCCCAACCTGGGAAGAATGGAGTATAACCATTGGCTCCCTTGCGGGAGCATTGCTAATTGTAACTTTCTTTGTAAGGTATTTTCCGATCGTTCCGATAGCGGAAACAATTCATGAACGAAACACTAAGAATCATGATCAGAATTAGAAAATATTTGGTAATTCTTGTGTTGATATTTTTAAGCGCTTCTATAGCAATGCCCCAGGAAAAAGCTGCTGTACGCGTTGATCTTTCTTTCCATCAATTAAATAATGGCCCTCCAACTCTAACCGCATTAATCAGAACCAGGGTAGACCGACGGTATCAGCCTGTTGAAAATGTGAAAGTAAAATTCTATCATTCTGAAATGGATGAATTGAATTTACTTGGTTCATTAGCAACGGATTCAGATGGCAAAGCTAATCTCCAGCCAGGTAAAGAATTTAATTCACTTTGGGATACAACATCTTTTTTTACCTTCATAGCCTCCGTTACCGATGATCCAAACTTTGAAGACAATGATGATAATATTGAAATTACGAAGGCGAAGATAACCATTGAATTGCTTGAAGGCGAGGAGAAAGAAGTAAAAGTGCAAATCAACAAATATTTAGAAGATGGAACAATTGAACCTGCTCAGGAAGTGTTTGTAAAACTGCAGGTAAAAAGAACATTTGGGACATTATCAATCGGAGAAGATACCTATGAGACAGACGATGAGGGTGTTTTTACCGCAAGTTTTCCTGAAGATATTCCCGGTGGTCCCGATGGTATATTAACAATCATGGCTTTTGTTGAAGATGATGACAACCTGGGAAACCTGAAAATGGAGAAGGAGGCACAGTGGGGGACTATTGTCTCTGAAAGTGATGACTCGTTTGGTGGGAGATCGCTTTGGGCCTCCCGTGATAAGGCACCAATTTGGTTATTGGTTTTTCCAAACCTGATCATTATAAGTATTTGGGGCACCATGATATACCTGGTCATGTTAATTTTCAAAATAAAAAAAATTGGCAAAACGCCGTAAGATCCTCTTTTTGGTTTGGGGGATTGTAGGGGAGGGTAGGTCGTAAGACCTGCTCTCCTTCCCCCCTAAACTTCTCAGGTATTTACTTATAAAGATATTTGCTTAAATTCACTTAGCAATTCTTTATATGAGTAACGACGCCAGAGTTGAAAGGGCCATGCCCTACGATTTGCCCATTCTTAATCAAATAAGTGTAGAGTCAAAAATGCACTGGGGTTACCCGCTTGATTGGTTGCAAAACTGGGTAGAAACACTCCGCATAACCCGCAAATTTCTGGAGGAAAACCATGTTTATAAAATCAGCACGGATAGGATCATCGGATTTTGTGCAATTGTGAAAAAGCCTGATGCTTATGAAGTAATTCATTTATGGATTGCACCTAAATACATCGGAAAAGGTTATGGGAAGAAATTATTGCAGGAAACTCTTCAGATTGTGGTAATGGAAAAATCTGAAGTTATTGTGGAATCCGATCCTAATTCCGAAAAGTTTTATCAAAGCCAGGGTTTTAAAACGTTTGGTCAAAGAGAGAGTTATCCTAAAGGACGATTTTTACCATTAATGAAAAGAGTATTTCCTTAAATAATTGAAGAAAGAATTTTGAGATTAAACTGACATCCACATGAAAAATTTTATTCTTGTCTTTTTTGTGTTCTTTATTACCAAAGTGTTTTCCCAGGCTACTATTACTATTGAAGATTATAACCGAGCGGTAAGTTATCTTTGGCAGAACCTGAATGATAAACGCGTTTTCAATTTACGGGTTATGCCGTCCTGGTTTTCTGACTCCGCCGGTGTTTGGTATACAACTCAGGAAAAAAATTACAAATTCTTCAACAAAATTGAATTCAGTGCAATGACCATCGAACCTTTGTTTGACCAGGAAAAACTGGCTCAAATACTGACAGATTCATTGAATAAGGAAATCTCAGCCGGAGATTTGCCCATTACTAATATTAACTATATAGATAACCAACATCTTGAATTTAGCTTGATTGGAAAAAGATATTTGCTCGATCTGACTAATTATACTTTGACTGAAAAAGAAGAATCCCCACGAAATCTTTTAGAATCCAAATCTCCGGATGGTAAATGGATAGCTTATGTAAATGATTACAATTTGTTTATTAAATCAACTGAAAACGGTGAAGTAAAACAATTAAGCACTGCGGGGAAAAAGAATTATGAATATGCAAGTTATTATGGGTGGGGTGATATTATTACCGGCGAAGGCGGTGAGCGTCCTGAAAGATTTTCAGTTAATTGGTCCCCCGATTCAAAATATTTGCAGACGTACATCTGTGACCTCAGGTCCGCGGATAAAATGTATTTATTGGATTGGAGCGTAGATACACTGTATCGTCCCCGTCTCCTTTCTTATTACCGAGGTTCACCTGGTGACACCGCCATGGTTTATATGATTCCCGTACTTTATGAGGTGAGTTCAGGCAAAGAAATAAAAACCAACTTACCAAGGAATACGCATATCAATCAGGTAAATTTCAGATGGTCTGAAAAGCCTGGAATAGTTTACGCTTCTTACTCAGAACGGGGTTTTAAGAGAATTCATTTGCTTCAAATGGATTTGAACAATTCAAATCTTACGGAAATTTATGCGGAGGAAAGCGAAACCAATATTGATAATTTTTCTTATTTTCTTGCCGAAAAGACAGGGAAAATAATAATTACTTCGGAAAGAAGTGGATGGAAACAACTCTATGTTCTGGATCTAAAAACAAAAGAATTAATGTCCATTACGAATGGTGATTATTATATTGATGATGTTGAATTTATCAATGAAGAAGAAGGGTGGCTGCTGTTTCTTGCTTCAGGTAAACAGGCGGGAATAAATCCATATTTCCAACAGCTTTACAAAATTTCGCTCAATGGTAAGGGTTTAAAAAATATGACCGCCGATGATTTGCACCATGAAATTAGCATTAGTCGTGATGGAAATTATTTTTTTGATAATATATCAAGCGTCAATAAAGCTACCAGAACCGTTTTAAGAGACACCAAAAGCGGTAAATTATTAAAAGAGATCAGTTCAGCTGATATCGAAGAGATTGTTAAGGAAAACTGGCAATTCCCGGAAATATTTTCTGTAACCGCCAGGGATGGTAAAACTACAATCTATGGCGCTATGTGGAAACCGGTAAACTTTGATCCGGCGAAGAAGTATCCGGTTATTGACCAGACCTATACCGGTCCGCATACTAATATGTTTCCAAGAAGTTTCGCGCGTGGATTAACTATTTCAAACCAGGCCCTTGCCGAGCTTGGATTTATAGTGGTCACTGTAGATGGTTTGGGTTCAGCCGGCAGGTCAAAAGAATTTCATAACTACTCTTACAAGAATATGGGCAAGAACCTGACAGACCATGTGATTGCAATTAAGGAACTTGGCAGAAGATATTCCTGGATTGATACTGACAAAGTCGGAATCTTTGGCCATTCAGCAGGTGGATTTGATGCGGGTCACGCGGTGCTGGAATTTCCGGATTTTTACAAAGTGGCAGTGGCAAGTTCTGCAGATCATGATTTTCGCATGGAAAAAGCCTGGTGGCCCGAAATGTACATGGGCTGGCCGGTAGACTCGACATATCATGAGGTTTCAAATATTACGATGGCCGCTAATCTGAAAGGTAAACTATTAATAACTCACGGTGGAATAGATGAAAATGTGAATCCCTCCGCCACTTTCAAATTGGCCGAAGCATTGGTTAAAGCCAATAAGGAATTTGATATGTTGATTTTTCCCAGCCAGCGGCATGGTTATTCCGGAGATTATGGCAGGTATTTTACACGGAAAAAGTGGAACTATTTCGTTGAGCACCTGCTGGGTGCCAGACCGATTTGGGATTTTGAAATGGAATAACGAAATCTTTGCGTCTTTTTTGAGAGGAAGCCGTTATTATAAATGAGTGAGAAGAATTTAAAAATGAGCACTGAACAGCTTTGGCTTCAATTTCATTCGAAATTGAAGAGTTTTATTTATAAGCGGGTAGCGGAACGAGCGGCCGCTGAGGATATATTACAGGATGTCTTCCTGAAAATCCATTTAAAAAGCAATGAACTGGATAAGGTGAATAATCTTCAGGGTTGGGTGTATACCATAACCCAAAACCAGATAATTGATTACTATCGCAAGTCGAAAATACAATCAACAGTAACAGAAGATTTTTTTGTACCGGAAGAAAGAACCGAACATCAACATCAGGAACTTGCCAAATGCCTGGTGCCTTTCGTTAATGAGTTGCCGCAAAAATATAAAACCGCTTTGTTAAAAACTGATCTTGGTGGTGTCTCCCAAAAAAAATTCGCGGAAGAAGCAGGCATTTCCTATACGGGAGCCAAATCCCAGGTACAAAGGGCAAGGAAACAGCTGAAAGAACTTTTTCTAAATTGTTGCACGATTCATGTAGATAAATATGGTACCGTGACGGATTATTATGATCGGGATCATTGTGAAAATTGTTAGCATGCATTTGCCAACCTTGCGTCTTTTTTTTAGTTGAAACGTTATGGATGGAAGAAGAAACATAAACAAAAAATTCCAATGAGTAATATTAAAGAAATTGTAAAAGAAAATTACGCAGGCATTGTTAAAGAAAATAAAAGTAATGGTTGCTGCGGACCAACCTGTTGCGGTCCTGAGGATTCCACTCTGACAGAGTTCAGTGAAGATTATTCAAATCTGGAAGGATACGTTCAGGATGCAGACTTTGGCCTGGGGTGTGGTATACCAACTTCAGGAGCGGGCATCAAGGAAGGTCATACTGTTTTGGACCTGGGATCAGGTGCGGGTAATGACGTTTTCGTGGCCAGAGCCATAGTTGGGGAAACCGGCAATGTAATTGGGGTGGACTTCACACCGGAAATGGTGAGGAAAGCCAATGAGAACAAAGAAAAACTTGGATTCACCAATGTTCAATTTGTTTTGGGAGATATTGAAAGCCTGCCATTCCAGGAAAAAATGGTTGATGTGGTGATCAGCAATTGTGTCCTTAATTTAGTTGAAGATAAACGTGCCGCGTATTCTGAAGTTTATCGAGTACTCAAAACTGGCGGACACTTCAGTATTTCTGATGTGGTGGTAACCGGCCCCTTGTCTAAAAAGATGCAATCCATCACGGAACTATATGCCGGATGCATCGGTGGAGCCATACCAAAAGAGGAATATCTGCGAATAATAAAAGAAGCAGGTTTCACTAATGTTGAAGTGAATAAAGAACGAGTTATATCACTTCCTGAAGGCTTCTTATCAAACTATTTAACAGCTGATGAGCTGGAAGAATACAGAAAATTGAGAGTGGAAATTCTTAGTATCACCGTAACCGGTCATAAGTAGTGGTTTTTCCTTCAAATGTTACCAGACTACCAGACTTAGGAATATAAATACCATTGAAAGAGAAGTTTGCATGATAGTTTCATGCTTACGCTCTTTTTTATGGTAAAAAGCAAAAACTTTCTCTCTGTTCTTATCCTTTTTCTGCCCCTGGCTGCTTTTGCCCAGGACTTATCAAAAGTAGGAAAATCCAAAGCATTCAGAATTTCCGGAGGTATCAGCCTTAATAATATCTACAATTCTGCTAACGCGCAAAATCCTTTTTCCTACTATTTGGGAGCAAATCTTAATTTTGATTTTTATGGCTGGAGTGTGCCATTATCATTTTCGTATTCGAACCGTGAGCATTCATTTACTCAACCCTTTAACCAGTATGGGCTAAGTCCAACTTATAAATGGATAACCATGCATCTTGGGTACAGGTCTTTGAATTTTTCAAATTACAGTTACGCGGGAATATTATTTAAAGGAGCAGGCATAGAACTAAGTCCTGACATTGGCCTGAAGTTTACCGGATTTTACGGGCAATTGCAGAAGGCTATTCAACCGGATTCCCTAAATCAAACTGAGATAAGTTTTCAGCGACTAGGTTATGGGGCAAAGCTGGAATATTCATTTTCAGGTCATTCAGTTAATGTGAGCCTGTTCAAAGCTTATGACAATTTCAATTCCCTGGAATACATCCCTCAAAATAGTAATGTTACTCCACATGAAAACCTTGTTTTTACTGTGGGTGGTGCCAGCACTCCAATCAAAGGGTTAAACATAAATTTTGAATGGGCTTCATCGGCGTTCACAGAAGACATTCGAAGTGAAGCAGTAGAAGAACCAAAATCCTGGTGGAGACATGCAGGCAAATTGTTGACTAACAGGGAATCCTCGGGCTATTATTGGGCAGGCAGGATGGGATTAAACTATACTTTTCTTAAATCGATAGTTGGACTGAATTATGAAATCATTAATCCAGGCTACAGAACTTTAGGTCAGTACTATACCAATAACGACATCGAAACTTTATCTCTTAATTTTGGACAATCTGTTTTTAAAGACAAAGTGAACCTGACAGTGAGTGCAGGACAGGAAAGAAACAATCTTAATAATAATGAAGTGGAAGAAACTTCCCGGTTTGTTTTTGCTTCGGGAATTAACATCAATTTTTCTCAAAAGGTTCAAGGGAACGGAAGCTTTTCAACTTTCCAAAGTTACACCAGGGTCAGGCCGTTGTTTGATGAGCTAAATGTTGTTCCCGGGGAGCCGGTTGATTCGTTGAATTTTACCCAGGTAAACAAATCCGCGAATTTGTCTGCCTCGTGGACAATCAGTAAATCAGAAAATAAACAACAAAATCTGAATGCCATTTTCAATTATCAGGGTGGAGTAAATAAAGGAAGCGAGGATGCACCCAATTCATTGGGATTTACCGAATCTATCTCATACCGTGTAAACTGGGTGGAAAAAGAATCTACCCTTTCCTTATCACTTAACTCTAACCAGAACTCATTTGGTGAATTGAAGACGGTTTTGTTGGGACCAACGGCATCTCTGGGAAAGATTTTTTTCGGAAAAAAGCTTAGATCAATGATCACAATGGCATATAACACGAGTGTAAGTGGAGGTCACTCAGCTTCTTCTACTTTTTTCGCAAGGATTACAAACCAGATATCCCTTAAGAAAAAGCATAATATAAATTCAATGTTTGGTTATAATGTCAGGTCTAACGCAATGAATCACAAGAATGGAGATATTTCCCTCAGTGCAGGGTATTCATTTTCTTTTTAACGATTCCCTGATTAATGCCCTTCCGCTTACATTCAGGTAAAATCATCAGACATTTGAATTTTATTTCTCAGAATATCGATTTTTCTCTGGCACTTGTTAATAAATTGGTTCCTTTCCTTTTCGCCAACTCTGCTTATAAGCGTTGATCTCTTTAAAGCGTTTGATATGGAGGCATAATTTCTTTCAAAGAAAAACGGATTAGTTGTAATTATTGTATCCAATGATTGCGAGATATAGATCCGCTTTATGTCCCCATTAATCATGATCTTATTATGTGTTAATTGAAAATCGGTGTAGTATAGTTGAAAGTTACCGGGTTTTCCGCCAACCGGATTGCCATCTGAAAATTTGTACCCTAATTCAGCTTGTTTTTTGACGTGGGAAAGAAGTTGCGTTACTTTGTCACACACCCGCAAAGCAATATCCTTGCTTTCAAACAGAAGACTTTCCCATAAAAAGTCAATTTCGTCAAGTATAGCATCGAATGTAGGAACACCCCAGATTTCAATTGATGGCACTTTCACAAACTCATCCCAGATAAATCTGCATAGGTCGATGGAGTTCTTATCCACCTGATCAAGATTAAACTTTTCGGTTTTATGATTTGGATCCTGGTATAAAAGGTTCCAAAAGTAAATTTTGAATGCACATATTTCCGGAAATTGGAATAAGTAAAAAATGGGCATGTCTCTGGCGAGGTATATCACTTCAACACTTCCGGCCTTATCTGCTTCTTTAAAGTCATTACTAACCATTTCAAGAAATTTTCTTAAAGTGAGCCGTTCATTATCAATGGGGTAATAATCAAAAGTTACTGAATAAGTAGAATTACCCAGCAGCGCATCCAGGGAAATGCTATATTTTTTGCACAGAACAGTTATTTCCTGAAGTGTCAGAAGTGTTTCGCCACGAATCCTTCGGTAAGCACTGTCTGTGCTTAGATTTAAAGCTTCTGAGATTTCATCGACAAAAGAGTGATTGGTGGGAATTCTGGTTTTGAGAACCTGAAAGAAATTATTTTGAATCTCTTGATTTGAAGCCATGCTTGCCTCAAATTGAAGAAATTTGTGTTAATAACATAGATAAAAGCGGTGATAATTAGTAAGTAAGAATACGCGGCAAGGGAAATATACAATTCCCAATGAGATAAATGAAATTAGATTTGAACCTAAAGTTCGTTCCCACCCTTTTGAAATCCAGGCCCGAATCTAATTCGAACCGAAAAGTTAATCACTCATTCTTTAATACAGTTGATGGATTTACCCTGGCAATTTTATAAGTCTGAGAGCCAATCATCAGCAAGGCAATGGCTCCCACAATTCCTAAACCCAAAAATATTTCCGTAAAACCGATAGGTGAATGGTAAGGTATTTTTGACAAGAATATTTTTTCAAAAAATAAATAGGTGGCTGGCAGAGCGATGACCGAAGCAAAACCAACCAGAATCAGAAAACCTCGACTGAGTAAATACATTATATTGAGAATGCCGGCCCCAAGGGCTTTTCTTATTCCAATTTCTTTTTGCCTGCTTTCCGTATTGAAAACAACCATGCCAAAAAGTCCCATGGATGCGATTGAGATGGCAAGAAAAGCCAGATATCCTATTACTTTTACCATTGCGGAATATTCTCCATAGGCATTTTCAATCTGTTCGCTATAAAATTTTGCATTCAACGGATGAACGGTGTCAACTTTTTTCCAGGCATTTTCAATTTTAGCCATCGTTCCGGGTAAATCCGTGGAATTTATTTTCAAGTTTAAATACCCATCGCTGTATCCATCCTGATCGTTTGAATATCTAAAGATGACCGGTAATAAATCAGTATCTATTTTCCCATAATGAAAGTCTTTAATCACACCAATTATTACTACATCTTTTCCATCCAATTTCATGTATTCTCCAATTGCTTTATACGGATCAGCACCAGCTATATTAAACCGTTCCAGGGTTTTCTCATTAATTATGATTTCACTTTCTTCAAACTTCCCTGATTTTCCGATATAATTTCTTCCCGCGATCAACTTATGGTCATGTAGAGGAATGTAGTTCTCGTCAACCTGGACAAAATATACAAAAATAGAATCATTCGGATCCTGGTATTTCAATGATGCTGACCAGAAATTACCAATACTGGGAACCAGGTTTGATCCGGAAATCCGAGTGATTTCAGGAATCTCGTTAAACTCCTTTCGCATTATCGCAGCGCCGTTACCCTGAAGTCTTACATTCAAAATATTGTCAGTGGTGAACCCAAGGTTAAAGGCCAGCGAATGCTTGTATTGATTGAATCCAATAACCGCGGCCGTAATAAACATGAGAGAGACCGTGTATTGAATAGTTATTAAAGCCTTTCTGAAATTCAGATGTCTGAATCCTTTTATTGAAGCAGCGTTTTTAAGAACCTTTACAGGACTTATTCTGCTGAAAAATATTGCAGGAAGTATGCCGGATATGAAGCCTACAAAAATGGCCAGGAGAATAAAACCAACTGTTACACCTGGACTTATTTTGAGTGATACTATTTCTAATAGCTCAGGATCAATGGTTAGAAATTGATTTCTGAGCAGAATGAAAACTCCCGCAGAAAGCAGTAGCGCTAAGAGTGAAATTACTATTGATTCAGAAATAAATTGCCAGATTACATTGCCGCGGTTCGCTCCGATTACTTTCCTTACTCCAACCTCACGGCCTCTTCGAATAGATCGCGCTATGGACAGATTTGTATAATTGAAAGCAGCTGACAACATCACTACAAAAGCCAATGCACCGACAATCCACAAAATTACCGGATCCACGTTTGCTCCGTCATTGTTGCTAAGATTAGGCCCAAGAACAAATTGACTCATGCTGCAGCCATAAAGATATTTTAATGTGTTCAAGTACGGCATTCTCAGTATCAGATAAATTATTGAGATTTGCCTGTAAACCAGTAGTTTTACCATTATTAGGTAATAATACGTACACGTAATTCATCCACATGCTGGTCCATCCATATAACCTATCGTTATTCCGA
>DASWHX010000040.1:0-3001 GCA_036397995.1 Cyclobacteriaceae bacterium | reverse complement strand
GAGAACAACGCCATTTGCGCCTCGGGATCCATAGATCGCTGTTGCGGACGCATCCTTTAGGATTTCTATTGAAGCAATATCCGCTGGATTAATATCCGTAATTGAATTGCTTTTGGTGTTCAGGTAATCGGGGAAGTCTTCGCTCGCGTTCACTTTCGAATTGGATTCAGGAATCATAGGAATGCCATCCACCACATATAAGGGATCGTTGCTGGCGGAAATTGAGTTTGTTCCCCGGATTCTCACACGAACCCCGGTGCCGGGGGTTCCTGATTGTTTTGAGATCTGCACTCCCGCAGCTTTACCGATCATGGCATCATCAATACTTGCAACCGGCAATCTGTCGAGGTTTTCGACTTCGATTGAAGATATGGAGCCTGTTATATCAGATTTTCGTTGCTCTCCATAGCCAACTATGACAAATTCCTCCAATAAGTAGGTGTCTGGCTTTAGCACAACGTCAATTACGCTCCGATTGCCTAGCTCAATTTCCTGAGTGGCATAACCCACAAAAGAAAATATCAATACTCCCCCACTCTCGGACGCATTGATTACATATTTCCCATCTCTGTCGGTAACAGTGCCTGTGTTCGTTCCTTTGAGCATCACGGTAACGCCAGGTACACCTGTTTGAGAATCCTCATCTGTTACCAGGCCTTTTACAGTAACAATACCTTTATTTTCAATTGATGTATTTGTCGTTTGAGAATGTAGAGGAGACCATTGAAAAACAACAACCGAAAAAACAAATAAAATGACAAGGTTTCTTTTCATTGTGATAATTTTTTTTGGCTGCAAGGATATGTTGAATGCCTGTTAATTAGGTGGTCAATTCTCCCAAAATCTGGTAATATGGTAACAAGCCGGATCTATATTTAATGGTCATGGCATTTGCAGGATTCAGTCAACATGGAAAAGTTTCCCCAGACTGCAAGTGGATGTTTAGTGGCTCGTCGCTTTCTTCCAATATGGTTCTTGCATTTTGCAGCGGTGGGAGATCCTGTGACTCCTGGAATGACATCCGCCATGAATCCGACTTCAGACCCGATCTTTCATCATTGATTAAAGATGCATTTGTTAATACGCGGTTCTCTTACCAATTTTTTTATTAAGTGGTGGAAAAAGTTTCAAATGCATTTTCAAAAACACCATTTCTCAAATCTGATTTTGGCACCCATATATTAATAGCCGCATCATCTAATTCATCTTGAAAGAACAAGGCAAGTTCATTGCTTTCGAAATCTTGATCCTCATCAAATTCCTCATCAAATTCTTCATCTTCACCCTGCCAATAAACTGGCCTGCCAAATAAACGCGTGCATGAATCGGTGTCATCCATTTTGCACTCCAGCAACTTCTCTAAATCATCTCTAAGCGCTTTAGGAATGAAGTTATAGATTTCACTATAGTCATACGCGTCACCGCCTATGTAAAAAATGAATGAAGGTTCAAATGAAAGCGTTTGCTCTTTTTCGTAGTTGAGAACAGGAATGTCTGCTCTGGTTATAAGTTTGTCCAACGTGTCTGTATAAAAATATATTTTACATTTTCCTTCTGAGGAGTGCTGAAAAACATAGATGATCCCTTTTTCAGGGAGCAGGTCTTCTTTATCAAAAGGTTTAACTTCTTCCAGGTTTATCTGAAACCAAAATGACATGCCTTTCCAATCACCAGGCATTTTCCAGTCACCGGGCAAATGAGGTGAGCCGAATAATTTAGAATATCCCATTTTTAATGTTGGTGATGTATCAGCTAAATTGATAATAAAATGGAAACTCTCTGCCAAGATTTCAGGTGTTAAAACTTTAAATAGTTTGGTAATCTTCCCATTATAATAATAGCCCCTTGATTCTTTGCGAAAGTATAATCCAATTTTGTCCTTTGCATAATCGCTCAATTGTTTTTCTTGAAAGGGATATTTTCTTATTATTTCACGGGCTTGGTTAACTTTGTTCATTGTTTCTAAAATTTTAGATTTTCCCGTAGTCGTTTGGTTTTCCAGTTCACCCCATTTTTTGAGTGGTTTTGGTCTCCACTCTTATTTTTGCCTTTGTCAATTTTGAAAAATAATTTTTCTTTGCCTAGGTCTTTACCTTCACAGACCAGAATTGAAGAAAGTTACTGCATATGTGCAGGCAACAACAGAAAAAAAGTTTTTGTTTCCATAAGATCAGTTCCTCTCTCATTTATTATTTTCCACTGTTCAAAACCTTCCTGATTGCTTTTCTGTTGGCTAATTCCGCAAGTCCAGCAGGTGTTTCCCCCCTGGAATTCCGGAGGCTCAGATCCGCACCTTTGCTAATGAGACATTCCACCATTTTCAAGCTGCTGTCTTCAGCTGCAAAATGAAGAGCCGTATTTCCATCGTTATCTTGAATATAAATGTTTTGCTGGTTAGTGATTAGCCCGGCTAGCTTGATGTCTTTTGGCTTACCTTCCTTCATTGCAACATAATGCAAACAGGTTCTGCCACCGTTATCTTTAGCATTTAGGTCAGCGCCATTTTCAATCAATGTTTCAACCACCTCAAGATTGGGATTGTCAAGATAGCCAACGTAGTGTAATGGAGTCCACAGTCTGTTATCCGTAACGTTTACAACAGCACCCTTTTGTATTAATTTTTTTACAAGTCCATTGTTACCTAATCTTGAAGCAATATGAATGGGAGACTCGCTCTCTTTACCTTGAAGATTTACGTCAGCTTTATTCTCAATAAGAAAATGAGACAGTTCAAATTTCTCTTCTCCGATACTCTGAAGCAGAAGTGACACGCCTTCCTGATTTTTTGCATTTATATCTCCTCCCAGCTCCAATAATAATTTCAATATTTCCAGGTTACCCTTGGTGATACTAAAATGCATGGCCGTATCACCATAACCGTTCTTTTCATTTGGTTCAGCACCGTTTTGGATTTCGGTCCTTATCAGGAGTAAGTTTTCCCGATCTATTGCTTTAAAAAGTTCTTTGTTGGCTATCATGTTTTTGTGATTATCAAATTTTC
>DASWHX010000039.1:0-16459 GCA_036397995.1 Cyclobacteriaceae bacterium | reverse complement strand
CAATTTCCTTGGATACTCTGTAGCGAAAATTCTTGAAGCAAATGGCAATACAGTTCATAAAGTTCAGATTATAAATGACAGGGGAATTCATATTTGTAAATCTATGCTTGCGTGGATAAAATTTGGCAAAGGTGAAACACCTGAATCGGCAGGTATGAAGGGAGACAAATTTGTAGGAAAATACTATGTGAAGTTCGACCAGATATATAGAGAGGAAGTTCGCCAGCTGATGGCCGAGGGAATCTCAAAAGAAGATGCAGAGAAGGAAGCTTCAATAATGAAGGAAGCTCAGGAGTTGTTGAAAAAATGGGAAGATAAGGACACCGAAGCATATTCTCTTTGGGAGAAAATGAATCAATGGGTTTATGATGGGTTTGAAAAAACCTACAAGACCATGGGAGTCGAGTTTGATCGACTTTATTATGAGTCGGAGACTTATTTGGAAGGAAAGAATGAAGTGTTGAAAGGTGTTGAGTCGGGGAATTTTACCAGGAAAGAAGACGGCTCGGTTTGGGTTGACCTGACTGATGAGGGACTTGATGAAAAATTGCTGCTTCGTAAAGATGGCACTTCAGTTTATATAACCCAGGATATTGGCACGGCCATGATGCGATTCAGGGACTACCCAGGATTATCCAGGATAATATACACGGTTGGCAATGAACAGGACTATCACTTCAAAGTTCTTTTTCTGATATTAAAAAAATTGGGTGTAGAATGGTATAAAGGTCTCTATCATCTTTCGTATGGTATGGTAGATCTACCAACCGGCAGAATGAAGTCAAGGGAAGGAACCGTAGTTGATGCCGATGATCTTATGGAAGAGATGATCATAACCGCTGAAAAGCATACCCGGGAATTGGGAAAGATTGAAGGTTTCGAAGAAGAACAGGCAAAAGATTTATACAGAATTTTGGGTTTGGGAGCTCTGAAATATTTCCTTTTACGGATAGATCCGCGCAAGCGAATGCAATTTGATCCTGAAGAATCCATTGAGTTCCAGGGAAACACCGGCCCTTTTATTCAATATACGCATGCCCGAATTGCTTCCATATTAAGGAAAGCGGCAGAATTAAACTTTGATCCACGAGGTAGTTTTTCAATGACAGAGATAAATCGATATGAGAGAGATGTCCTGTTCCTGATAAATGACTTTGAGAACAGAATTGATGAAGCTGCCAAAGAGCTGTCTCCGTCATTAATTGCTCAGTATGTCTATGAAATTGCCAAAGAATACAATAAATTTTATTCAGAAATATCGATCTTTAATGAAAAGGATCCTGAAAAGATAAAAGCCAGGGTTCAGTTGTCTTATATTACTTCACGAACAATTAAGGCAGCGATGTTGTTATTAGGAATAGAAGTACCAGACCGAATGTAACTATGAAACAATTATTTGTAACAATTCTGATTCTAACCAGCTGCGGATTCAACAGTATTTCCAGCAGACCTGATGATGCCATTATTCCATTGGATGTACCCACTTTTTATGAATTTAAAATGAAATCAATAACCGGGGAAGAGATTTCCTTTGATCAGTACAAAGGTAAAAAGGTGTTGGTTGTGAATGTAGCCTCCAAATGCGGGTATACTCCTCAATATGAAGACTTGCAAAAATTGCATGAGCAATTCGGAGACAAGGTCACCATACTTGGATTCCCCGCTAATAATTTTATGAGCCAGGAGCCGGGCACGAATGAGGAGATTGCCAATTTCTGCAAGACTAATTATGGAGTTACATTTCAAATGTTTGAAAAGATTTCTGTGAAAGGAAATGATATGGCTCCGCTCTATCAATGGTTATCTTCGAAAGAATTAAATGGCTGGAATGATAAATCGCCCAAATGGAATTTCTGCAAATACCTGATAAATGAAAATGGGGAACTTGTAGAATATTATACCAGCGGTGTGAATCCTATGTCAGATGAAATTCTGCAGGCAATATTGAAATAATGTCTTCAACAGCTCTGAAATCATGGATTTCCGCATTACGGCTAAGAACCCTTCCCCTGGCACTTGCCTCAATTGGTATGGGAAGTTTCCTGGCGGCGTATGCGGGAAGATTCAATTTACCTATTTTTAGTTTCAGCGCGCTTACAACAATTTTCCTGCAGATTTTATCAAATCTGGCCAACGATTACGGAGACTCGGCCCATGGTGCTGACCATAGTTTAAGAAAAGGTCCAAATAGAATGGTTCAATCAGGCTTGATAAGTAAAAGTGCTATGCGATTCGCAATTTTGGTCCTGATTGTTTTGAGCTTGGTTAGTGGTATCTATTTACTTTACCTGGCCTTTGGATGGAACGGTGGCGCGTTTTTAGTATTTCTACTGATAGGGATAACCGCTATTTTGGCTGCCATTGCTTACACCGCAGGAAGTAAACCCTACGGGTACTCAGGATTAGGTGACTTATCTGTCTTAATCTTTTTCGGATTGGTAGGGGTGTTAGGAACCTATTATTTGTATACCGGGGAATTATACCCAAGCCTTATTTTGCCGGCTCTTAGCTGCGGATTTTTCTCAATTTCCGTGTTAAACTTAAACAATATAAGGGATATCGAATCTGATAAAATGGCCGGTAAGAAATCCATTCCCGTAAGACTGGGACGTGAAAGGGCAGTGATTTATCATGAGGTTTTACTTATCGCCGGAACCGCTTGCGCGCTGGCATTTGTTATTATTGAAGTTAAAGAATGGACAGCATTTATATTCGTGATAACCACTCCTTTATTTGTGCAAAATTTCCTGGCAGTAAAAAATATTCAAGATCCCACAAAGCTTGATCCCTACCTAAGGCAAATGGCAATCAGCACTTTAATTTTCGTGCTAGTGTTTGGCATAGGATTACTATTTTCAATCTGATTTAGGATTTCAACCTAGATTGGCTATCTTTATTTTCTTATTAATACAACCAAATTATGAAGAATATTATAGTTCCTACCGATTTTTCAAAAGAGGCCGGTTATGCCGTAGATGCAGCTGCAATGCTTGCCAGGAAATTGGGATCAACTGTGCAATTACTCCACATTGTTGAAGCTCCTTCAGCGCAATCTTTTAATGTCACTGGAGAAATCAGGGGACCGTCCACCATAGATGATGTTTTCTTAATCAAACTTATTGAAAGAGTAAAAAGCCAGCTCAACAAAATTGTTTCCGCGCCACTTTTTAAAGACGTTAGAGTTTCTTACCAAGTCGATGTTGGAGCTGTAGTACCGTCCATTAAGAAAGCGGTTACCAAAGCAAAGGCAGATCTGGTTATAATGGGAACTCAGGGAGTAAGCGGCTGGAATGAAGTTCTAATTGGTTCAAATACGGAAAAAGTTGTACGAATGATTTCCTGCCCCGTGCTGACTTTAAAAGGAGCGCTGAAACCCGCTAACCTTAAGTCTATAGCATTTGCCACCGACATGGGACCAAAGCAAGCTAAAATTGTTGCACAAGTCAAACAATTTCAAACAGCCTTAAATGCAAAGCTTCACATTGTTACAATAAATACTCCTGCGAATTTCCGATCAGACAGATTAACAAACCCGAAACTAGAGTCATTCGCGAAAAGCAATAACCTCAGTAATTATACCCTCAATATTCATAATGATGCCGTTGAAGGCGATGGTATTATGTCTTTCGCACTTCAAAAGCAAGTGGGCATGATTGCTATGGCTACTCACGGCAGAACAGGTCTGGCTCACATCTTAAGCGGGAGTATTGCTGAAGAAATTGTGAATCATTCAAAAATTCCGGTTATGACTTTCAACATTAAGTAGTTTAATGGCCAAAAAGGAAAGCTGGAAGGGTAGGGAAGGGATAGTTTATTCAACACTCGAAGATTTTGCCTATCAAAATCGCAAAAAAGTAGAATCATTTCAGGCTCCGTTGAAACAGGATCTTCGTGTTTGGCTTGACAAAAAAAGCCGTGCAGGAAAAAAAGTTACTTTAGTAAAAGGATTTAAGGGGAATCCCGATCATCTGAAAAGCATTGCTACTTTGCTTAAGTCAAAGTGTGGGGTTGGCGGCACTGCCAAAGATGGAGAGATATTGATTCAAGGAGATTTCCGGGATAAAGTAGTTGAGATTCTTCAGCAGGAAGGGTATAAAGCAAAGATAGCCGGTGGGTGATGAATTTGGTTTGAGGATTTTTCTGCGCAAATCCGCGTAATCTGCTGGAGATTTTTTTTAATCCCGCTGATATCGCAGAATCACCATAGAGAAAAATGTTTGGATAGGTTTCCGCGCAAATCCACGCAATCTGCGGGAAAGGTTTTTTTCTCCCGCTGATATCGCGGATCACCGCAGAAAAAATGGTACGGGAGCTTTCTGCACAAATCCGCGCAATCTGCGGGAAATAAAAGATGGGTATTTAAATTCTACTAAATGATAATTACAGAGAACGAAATTTCCTATAAAATAAGAGGAGCAATTTTCAAAGTATTCAATGAACTTGGTCCGGGCTTGCTTGAATCAGCTTATGAGGCAGCTCTGATGTATGAGCTACAAAAGGAGGGACTGTCGGTAAAATCTCAAGTTCCTATACCTCTGGTTTATGATAACATAAAATTGGAAATAGGATTTCGGATTGATTTATTGGTTGAAAATAAAGTTGTGGTGGAAATTAAATCCGTAGAAAACCTTGCAGAAGTTCATCATAAACAGGTAATCACATATCTAAAATTGTCAGGCAAGAAACTTGGATTGCTTGTAAATTTTAATTGTGCACAAATAGAAAAAGCAATTTACAGGAAAGTAAATGGATTATAAATTTTCTGCGCAAATCCGCGCAATCTGCGGGAGTTTTTTTTAATCCCGCTGATCTCGCATATCACCGCAGAATTGATTCACTAAAGTTTTCCGCTAAAATCCTGGTAATCCGCGGGAGGAAAGAGTTTTTTCTGCGTAAATCCGCGGGAGAAAAGAGTTTTATAGAATCTCGCTGATCCGCGGAGAAAATAGTTCCAGAGCTTTCCGCACAAATCCGCTCAATCGGCGGGAAAGGTTTTTTTCTCCCGCTGATCTCGCAGAATCACCGCGGAATTTGACTTCCAGAGTTTTCTGCGCGAAATCTGCGAGAGAAAATTTATCTGCCATCAAACCATTCTTTGAATGAACCTACTTTTTCACGGCTAACAATAATCTCCTTTTCAAAGACGGGATCAGTTATTACTTTCAATCTTGAATTAGAGTAAACTATAACATCTTTAATTGAATGCAGATTTACAATATAGGTTCGGTTAACTCTAAAAAAAAGTGCAGGGTCAAGGAGAGTTTCAAGTTCCTCGAGCTTGTAATCAATAACAAACTTTCCGCCATTGGTTGTTCTGATAAATCCATTTCTTCCTTCAGCATAAAATACAGCTACTTTGTCAGTGGGAATCGAACGAATGTGTTCCCCCAATTTCACCATAAAACGGGTCTTGTAACTCTTCTTCCCCTGAATAATTGCAAGAGCCTTTCGATACTCCTCCAAGCCTATTTGTGGACTCTTGTCTGGAGAGATGTCTTTGCGGAGCCTTTCCCATTTCTTAATGGCGTTGGAGAGATCTTCAAATATTATCGGCTTTAGCAGGTAGTCAATACTATTCACCTTAAAAGCCTCAATGGCGTACTGATCAAACGCGGTGGTGAAAATAACAGGTTTCTCCAAATTTACTTGATCAAAGATTTCAAGGCTTAGGCCGTCCAGGAGTTGTATGTCCATAAAAAACAGATCTACGGAAGATTGATTCTCCTGAATCCATTGTATTGAACTTTCCACCGAGTCCAATTGGGCCAGAACTTCAATTCCGGGATCGTATCTTTGCACATAGCGCTGCAGCTTTTCAGCTGCAGGTGTTTCATCTTCTATAATTACAACCTTCATTAATCTCTTATATCAATACTTCATCTGCAATTATTTCCAGGACAGGGATCTTTATATAGGTCTCACCAAATGCTTCTACCTGAACAACAGGCATATCACTCAAAAAAGAATAGGTCTTCTCCAGTTTTTCCACAATGTTCTTGCCTGGGTAACCGGGAACTAACCGGTCATTTGATTTATATTGAAGAGTAAAGTATCCATCGGTTTCCATGAAGCAATTTATTTGAATTGGTTGACTATCATTGATAATGCTTCGGCGAATAATCATTTCCAGAATTGAAGTAAAAGTACCAGGGACAATTTTTCTTTGTTCGTCATCGCCAGAAATCGAATATACAAATTCAATCTTATTATTGTATCGAACATTCTGTAAACAGACCAGGTTATCAACTGCTTTTAATTCCTCCAAGACATTTACAACTTCATTCCGCTTGTTCGTTAAAATATACCGATAAGCAACTGATAATCTGTCAATATAATCTTCAGCAGCAACCGGATTTTTATGTACCAGGGAAATTAATGACTCCAGGCTTTCAAATAAAAGCATTGGATTCATCTCGTATTGATAGGTTTGAAACTCAGCTTCAACCGACTGCCTTAATTGTGTTTCTTCATCAAGCAACTCCTGGTTCTGTAAATGCAAATACATGTGGGAAAAATTGATCATAGAATACATCCAGGAGGTTACCAGAAAAATAACCGAAAAGTAGATTTGTTCCGTGAGATAGGTGCTGAAACCAAGTATGTAGGTAAAGTAGCTACTGATGGTCAGGAATACCACGAGCAAAGTTAATGTGGAGTTAATTCCCAGCTGAATCAAAACCTTGTTCCTTAAACTAAGACTCTTGAAAAATTTTTCAGACAAATAAATCCCAAGATGGTTTACTTCCATAACTATGTAAGTAAGCACAATGCTTAAATAAACTTCCTGGCTAAAGAATGTTTCATAAATAGAAAGAATGGAATTATTGATTAATAATATAAGAAAATAGACCAGCGTTCCATAAATGGGTGGCATTACTATTCTGAAAAGTGGCCGGTGAATAAATAACTTTTTCACGCTACGTTCTTCTTCTTTAAAAAATCAGTTTCAATCACTGGAAGAATCACTTTAAACTCCTCACTTCCCTTGTCTATTTGTATTGGACGGTTTGTAAAAAAGTTATACCGGCGAGTAATATTTTCGAGTCCTACTTTAAATGAAGTTACTTTCTTCGGCTGACCCAGAATATTGTTAGAAATAAGAATTTCTTTTTCGTTAATGGAATTAATTTCGATTTTTAAGGGAGCGTCTTTTGAAAAGATATTATGCTTAATTGCATTTTCCACTAATATCTGAAAAGTAAGTGGAGGAATTAAGGTTGATGAAACAGCTTCGGAGATCCGGATACTCAAATCAATACTATTATCAAATCTTACCTTCATCAAATAATAATAGCTCTTCACAAATTCAATTTCCCCGCTAACCTTAACCAGTTGATTTTCATTATTCATCATTACATACTGGTAGGTTTGAGCAAGCCCGCGGATAAAAGTTTCTGCTAACTCTGTATCCTTGTAAACCAACGAAGAAATTGTATTAAAACAGTTGAAAAGGTAGTGCGGGCTTAACTGGTTGCGCAAAGCTTCAAACTGAAGTGCAATTTGTTTTCGCTCCAGCTTTACTTTTTCAATCTGTACCACTGAATATTCATGGTAAGAAAACAAAGTCATGTGAATCACAGAGTATATAAGGATAATACAAAGAACGATGATGGCCGCTTTTACAATACTTTCCCTGAATTGAGAAAATATCTCCATGAATTCAATTTCATTTCTGTAAACTATTAATGCACCAATAATGGAGAGGCCCAGAACAGAAGTTATAAGATAGTTTGAAATAATTCCGGTAAGAAGTCGTAACGATGCCCTTTCTCTCCAACTAATTATTTTATCAAGTTGAATGTTGATTTTATAAAGAATGAAACCGATAAAATTGGCAGTAACAATGGAAGCAGTAAGTTCGATGAAGAACTTTTGATCCGGGAAGATTCCGGTTTGTGTATAGAACAGAAAAAAGAAAATGAATAACCCTAAGACCGAACAGACCACAAGTCCGAGTGCATATCTCTTAATCATGGAAAGAAAATTTATAATGAATTTCATTTGCTCTGCAGATTATCCCTGACGGCAAATTCGCCAATTAGGGAGTAATCTCAAAGCATTGACTTGTTCAAAAATCCAGGTAACGCATTAGCTGACCATAATAATGATCAGAACGAATGCTTTTAACAGCTTGTTTAAAAGCATCCTTCGCCCGCTGGTCGTCCTTTTTAACCTTGGGAGCAATCTTCTTTAACACCTCAGTCTTATAATGATCAGATGCTATCTGTTCGGAAGCTTTGATTATTGCAATCATAGAATTGGATGACAAATTTTCTTTGTTTGCGGCTTTAACCAAAACGGTAGAAACATAATAGTCAGACGACATCCTCATTACAGACTCTCCAATTGCCTTAAATTCAGTATCACTTAAATCAAATTCAGTGACTACCTGAGTAAGAATTAAAGATTTGTAATGATCGGAAGACATATCTTCCGTGGTTTGAATTATTTGATTTAAAAACTGTTGCTCCAAATCACCGCTATGGTTATCCAGAAGATCTTTTAAAACGGTTGAGATATAATAATCAGAAGACATATCACCAATTGATCTCATCAAACTTGCAAAACTATCGGAGGTTATACTCGGATGTTTGAGCGCCTCTTTTAAAACCGTAGACCGGTAGGAGTCTGATGACATGTTCTCGGTGGCATTAACCACGAGACTCAGGTTGGAGGAATTCATTTCCTGCTCAGCAATAGCTTTCTGCAGAACTGTAGCCATGTAATAATCAGAACCCATACCGGAGGCGGACTCAAGCAGCGCTTTCAGAACAGAAGCTGATAGTTTTGAATCTTCCAAAGCTTTGGTTAATACCTGGGCATTGTAGTAATCACTTCCAATGTTTTTGCTGGCTTGCATGTAAGCGGCCGAAGTATTTTCTGACTTCATAAACTTACTGGCATGGCTTGTCATTATTTGCGCCAGGTAATAATCAGAACTAACCTGTCTGGATAAATCAATAATTGTGCTTGCCAGTTCCGCATTGGTTAAAGGAAGCTGGTATAACTCCTTAGCATAAATTTGCTTTACATAATCGCTGCTAATAATTTCTATTTCATCCATCACTCCATTAACACCGGCCTTCTTATAAAAACGATTTACCCTGCTTCGTGCGGCGATACCGGTGGAACGAACCAGGTCAGGAAGAATATCGGCCAACCAGGCTTTTCCATTTGGGTCAAACGGAACTTTTGAGCGGCCTTCGTAATACTCACGAACCAACTGACCGCCCGATTCTCTGATAATGATTTCTCTCCGGTTTCCAAAAGTTGTTTTGCTGATTTCCAGGTATCCGCCCGGAGAAATACTCTTTACGTCTTTGTCATCGTCAGTAAGTTCGATGTCACCGCGATATTCCACGTTGAAATCCTGAAGAATATTATTATTGCTCCATCGGAAAGATTTCTTATCCCTCGAACTTGAGAATTCTGTAGTTTGACTCCAGGCAACTGTGGCAACCAGGATTCCGATAAGGATTAAAATTATTTTGAATTTTTGACCTTTAGTATTCATAACTTTATAATTCATTCTTTGAGAGTTGTTTCTTTTCATTAAGTATTACGACACAATATTGGGTTATTGTTACCACTGTTTAAAAACAGATGAATCAAACTGTAATAAAGATGGACTGAACTGTTAATAGCAAGTACCAATATTTGAGAAAGTTTTGACAAAAAATGACTTATTTATATAAGGAACTGTGATGAGTCTGAGTATTTTTGTCAGATGGCGGAAATGATATTAATTCTTGATTTTGGGTCACAATACACTCAGCTGATAGCAAGGCGGGTTAGAGAACTCAATGTGTATTGTGAGATTCACCCGTACAATCATTATCCTGCTATAAGTGATAATGTAAAAGGAGTTATATTATCGGGAAGCCCATGCTCGGTTAAAGATAAAGACTCGCCCAGAGTAAATCTAAAGGAATTTGAAGATATAATTCCGGTGCTTGGGATATGTTATGGCGCACAATTAATTGCGGAAGAGAATGGAGGAAGTGTGGCAGCATCTGAAATTCGTGAGTATGGCAGAGCTAAACTTTCACAAATTGATCATCATTACGAACTACTTAAAGAACTAACACTGGATACCCAGGTTTGGATGTCCCACGCGGATACGATTAAAAATCTTACTCCGGAATTTGATGTTATCGCCGGTACCTCTTCAGTATTTGTGGCAGCTTTTAAACATAAGAAAAAAGAAGTTTGGGGAATTCAGTTTCATCCTGAGGTTACACATACTACAGAAGGTAAGACTTTGCTTAGAAATTTTGTAGTTCATATCTGCCGGTGCAAGCAAAACTGGACACCCGATATTTTTGTTGAAACCACGGTTTCACAACTAAAAAATCAACTTGGAAACGATAAAGTAGTGCTGGGTCTTTCAGGTGGTGTAGACAGTTCTGTAACTGCATTTCTGATTCATCAGGCGATTGGCAAAAATCTTTATGCAATTTTTGTGGATACTGGTCTTCTCAGGAAGAATGAATTTGAAGATGTTATCGAATCGTACAGCGATCTGGGTTTGAACGTTAAGGGAATTGATGCAAAAAATAAATTTTATAATGCATTAATTGGATTGAGTGAACCGGAAGCAAAAAGGAAAGCAATTGGTAAAACCTTTATTGAGGTTTTCGATGCGGAGGCTCACAAGATAACGGATGTCAAATGGCTTGCACAAGGCACTATATACCCTGATGTGATTGAATCCGTTTCTGTGAAAGGGCCATCAGCGACTATTAAAAGTCATCATAATGTGGGTGGATTACCTGAAAAAATGAACCTGAAAGTTGTTGAACCATTGCGATCACTTTTTAAAGATGAAGTTCGCAATGTAGGAAGGACGCTGGAAATTCCGGATGCCATCCTGGAAAGACATCCATTTCCGGGACCGGGCCTTGGAATTCGCATCTTAGGAGAAATTACTCCTGAAAAAGTTAGGATTATTCAGGAGGTGGATGATATTTTTATAAAAGGGCTGAAGGAAACCGGTTTATACAACCAGGTTTGGCAAGCCGGTTCAGTTCTTCTGCCAATTCATTCTGTGGGGGTTATGGGTGATGAAAGAACATACGAGAATGTTGTCGCACTTCGGGCAGTATCCAGTGTAGATGGAATGACGGCAGATTGGAGCCAGTTGCCCTTTGATTTTCTGAGTGAAATCTCAAGCAGGATAATAAACAGAGTAAAGGGTGTAAACCGTGTTGTTTATGATATCAGCTCAAAACCTCCTTCAACCATTGAATGGGAATAAATGCGATCTTTAATTCTTTTTAGCTTAATGGTTCTGGTTGCCTGTTCAAAAGGTTTTGGACAGGAAAACACTTTAGCCGGTTTTCAGAATTCTTATTTGAAAGCCCGGGATCATTACAACGCCGCGCGGTATTCTGAAGCACTTGAGGCTTTTATACCTTTGACAATTTCTGATAATCCCTTTCAGGAATATGCTTCTTTTTTCTATGCTATGTCAGCCTACAATTCTGGAGACAGGCAACTCTCAAAAGATATGTTTCTTCAGATTAAAAAACGATTTCCTAATTGGGAAAAAATGGAGGATGTAAATCTCTGGTTAGCTAAACTTAACTTTGAAAACAAAGATTATTTTCAGGGCATGTATTACCTGGGTGTGCTGAATTCAGAACCAGCCCGAAAGAATGGTGATAACATGAAGGGTCATTATTTCAGGCTCGAAAGTGATGCGGTTATCCTGGAAAATCTGCTGGAAAGCTTCCCCGAAGAGCGGTCAATCGCCGGTACCCTGGCAGAAAGAATTTCAAAAAAACCTTTGAGTGAAATTGATTTTAATAAACTGGATTCATTGGTTCAGAAATACAATTTGGATCCGGCAAAATATAAACTAATTGATGGTGAAAAGGTTATTAAAAAAGACGAATATAACATAGGCGTACTTTTACCATTCATGTTTGATGAATTGCAGCCACAGCGGGGGAGGTGGAGTAATCAGTTTATCCTGGACATTTATGAAGGTATGATGTATGGGAAAAAGGAATTGGATAAACTGGGCATCCGGGTAAATTTGTTTGCTTTTGATACCAGAAGAGACAGTACAGTTACCGCAAGCCTTGTCGCTGGCGGACAACTTGATGTCATGGATGTGTTGGTAGGACCATTATATACAGGTCCAAGCAAAGTGATCGCCGATTATTCTTTTCAGAAAAGAAAAAATATCATTAATCCCCTATCAGCTAATTCTGAAATAACCGGAAATAATCCCTATTCATTTTTATATCAGTCTTCTTCACAATCTTTGGCTAAAGCGGCAGCGGATTATGTTCACGGAAAATTTGATAACAAGAACGCTGCAATATTCTACGGAGATTCGCCTCAAGATGAAATCCTGGCTAATGAGTATAGAAAACTGATTGTTGAGGATAGTTTTACGGTGGTGATATTTCAGAAAGTGAGTAGGAATGAAACCCGCATAATATTCGAAACCCTTATGTCAACATATCAGGTACCTGATTCATTGGATATTGATGAAGAAAGGGAAACCCTTGATGTTTTGTTTTTAAAGCCCGACAGCATCGGACACGTTTTTGCAGCATCTGATGATTTGCTTTTTGGTTCAACCATGATCTCAACCATTGAAAACCGCGGCGACGCGATTCAGTTAATAGGATCCGAAGAATGGCTTCAATCAAGGTCGGTGGATTATAATGTTGTGGAGAAACTTGGCGTTTGGTTTTTATCTCCCAATTATTTTCCTACTCAAAATGAGAAATATCAAAAGTTCAGGGAAGATTACTTAAATAAAAATTTCGAATTACCTACCAAGAACATTTTGATTGGTTACAATTTAAGTTTGTTTCTTGGAATGAATATGTTCAAGTATGGGAAGTATTTTCAAATTGGAGCTTCGGAACATGAATTTGAAGGAGGCTACCTGAGGACCGGTTTTGAGATAGGTCCCTGGAATGACAATGCCTGGATTCCAATCATCACAATGCGAAGCGGAGAACAGATCTGGCTGAATAAAGAGCAAATGCCCGCCCTTTCAGAACAAAAGAGCGGAGGTAAGTAATTCTGCGATAAAGAATACCCAGATTAGAAATAAATATACCACGCCGGTAAGTAAGAACTTCACCAGCGTCTTAAACCATCCTTGTTTATAAACTTTTCGGAAGGAGATATATGAATAGACACTTACCCACAGGAAAGCGCTAATTCCCAGAAATGTACTGGCCGTCTCACCAACCACCCAAAACATAAAAATAATGGATAAGCCATAAATTAAGTACGCAAAGGAATGAAGATGGATGGCGTGTACCATATGTCTGATATATAGTACTTTCCTCCTCACATAAAATAATTTGAGAATCAAAGCAAACAGAGGTATCAGCAGAAACATCATTAAGGGAACATTTTGCAGGATGTAGGCAGTAACCGTCTCTTCATCGGCCTTGTTAATCCTGATCAGTTGCCTTACCACCAGGTCTTCCATAAAAGTAATTTCACCTAGCTTCAACGAATCATAAATAGCTTGGTCTGGCCGGTTATCTTTGATCATCCTGTTTAACAGTTCAAAATCAATTCTATTCAGGATGAAAGATTCACTTTCTGTTTTATTTACAGAGAACGACGTATTTCCGGAACTTACGATGTTCATTTTATCAGGATCAAAAATCTTTGCACTGTCTATGCCGGCTTCTTTGAGGAGAGGATAGATTATTGTGACCTGACTATCGTTCAGGCTTGTATAAAAGTTATAAAGAGTTGGTTCATCAAGTTTGGGATTAATGTAAGCTAATTCTGTGCTGTCAAAATTCGCATTCAACTTACGCTGCAAATCGCGGTCAATACCCTGGATCCTATCAAGAGATTCTGTTCGGGTGATTATTATTGGGTCAATTTGTTTATCCCGAACCAGGTATTGACCTGCTTTAGTAAAAACAAAAAAGTAGAATAAACTAAGAATAATGTATAGCCGTACCGGGTTCATAAATGATAACCTCTTTCCATCATGGAATCTGTTTGTCAAAAGACCCGGTTTGAAAAGAAAAGGTTTTATGGAATTCCCCAGCCTGCTGTCTAATGAAAAATAATTAACAAAAAATTCCCTGACCAATTGCGCAAAGGAAACCTGGCTGTTATTGTTTTCTTGCCCGCACTTTGGGCAAAAATTAAATTCCAGGCTGAGGTCTGAACCGCAATTCAGACATACATCAGATTTCCTTCGATTTTTCAACGGCGAAATAAAGCAAATAGATTAAGAATTTGCAAACGAATAAATATTTTCTACTTTCAATTTTCCAATTTTTATCATTAAATGCTAAATAGTTGCCAATCCAATACTCCTTCCTTTGTAAATTAGGAGTTAAGCACCCGTATGATTATAGACTGGAATCAGATATTATCAATAGCAAGTATAGTCATTATCATTGCCTATCAACTGTTTATTTTGCTTATGTTACTTTTCCTGCTACTGGATAATCGCAGGCCCGAGAAAACCATCGCATGGGCACTGGTGCTGATTATGCTTCCGGTTGCCGGATTAATAGCATACATGGTTATGGGAAGAAATTTGCGTAAGGAAAAATTACTTGATAGAAAAAGCCTGATGGATGATGAGCGAGTGATCCGGTTGCGCACGCAACAATTGAATCACCTATTGAAAAATGAATTAGAGTTTAGCGATGCCGTTCAAGACAAGAAAAATATCATCACATTTCTTTTGAAAAGCAGCAAGGCAATACTCTCTGAATTTAATTCCATAAATCACTTCACCAAAGGATCGGATGCTTTCGAGTCTATTTTTAATGACCTGGAAAGAGCCCGGCATCATATTCATTTGGAATATTATATTTTTGAACCCGATTCAACGGGGAGCTCGGTTAAAAATATTCTTATTCAGAAAGCCAGACAAGGCGTAGAAGTGCGATTCATTTACGATTCTGTAGGAAGCTGGGGCCTAACCAGGAAATTTCTTAATGAAATGAAAGATGCAGGAGTTGAAACCCGGGAATTTCTTCCCGTGCAATTCCCCTGGTTTACCAGCCGCGTAAATTACAGAAACCATAGAAAAATAATTGTAATTGACGGCACTGTTGGATATGTGGGTGGAATGAATGTCGCCGATCGATACATAGATGGAACTCCAAAGCTGGGTGCCTGGCGGGATTCTCATTTGCGACTTGAGGGTGGCTCGGTAAAGGCTTTGCAATTGGTTTTTTGCGTCGACTGGGACTTTGTTAATGGCAGTGCCATGGCTAATGTGGAAAATTACTTCCCTCCCACTATTATTAAGAGCCGAAAGTTTGTGCAAATTGCGGCCAGTGGTCCTGACTCTGAGACGAGTTACATGATGGAAACATTTTTTGCAACAATGGTGACTGCTCGCAAAAATATTTACATTACCACACCGTATTTTCTTCCTAATGAAAGCATCTTGACTGCACTTCGCACGGCAGCATTTGCCGGTGTGGAAATAAAAATAATTATTCCCAGAAAATCGGATTCCTATATGGTGAGTTTCGCCTCTTTATCTTATATCCAATCACTGCTGAAACTGGGAATTCGGGTATTTTTTTATCGAAAAGGATTTATACATGCCAAAACAATGACAGTGGATAGCATAATCAGTTCTGTGGGAACTGCTAACATGGATTATCGAAGCTTCGATTATAATTTGGAGGTGAACGCGATTATTTATGATGAAGAATTTGCCAGGGAAATGGAAGATCAGTTTAACAGAGACCTGGAGTTTAGCGAGGAAATATTCCTTGACAGATGGAGAAAGAGAAAGCTAACTGATAAGATCAGACAGTCTGCCGCACGGTTGTTCGCGCCTATTTTCTAGCCGAATCTTTTTTTGCGGCTTTGTTCTAGTAAAGCTAAATCCTGCAAATTCAGGTAATCTGCGGGAGCAAATTTTATAGAACCCCGCTGATATCGCAGATCATCGCACAATTTATTTCCGGAGTTTTCTGCGCAAATCCGCGTAATCTGCGGGAGAAAGTTTTTTTAATTCCGCTGATAATGTAGATCATCGCAGAATTTATTTCCGGAGTTTTCCGCGCAAATCCGCGTAATCTTCGGGAGAAAGTTTTTTTAATTCCGCTGATAATGTAGATCATCGCAGAATTTATTTCCGGAGCTTTCTGCGCAAATCCGCGTAATCTGCGGGAGAAAGTTTTCTTAATTCCGCTGATAATGTAGATCATCGCAGAATTTATTTCCGGAGTTTTCCGCGCAAATCCGCGGGAGAAAGTTTTTTTAATCCCGCTGATATCGCAGATCACCGCAGAATTTATTTCCGGAGTCTTCTACGCAAATCCGCATAATCTGCGGGAGTAATTTTTTTTAATCCCGCTGATATCGCAGATCACCTCTGAATTTATTTCCGGAGTTTTCTGTGCAAATCCGCGTAATCTGCGGGAGAAAATTTTTCTTAACCCCGCTGATATCGCAGATCACCTCTGAATTTATTTCGGGAGTT
>DASWHX010000038.1:0-2294 GCA_036397995.1 Cyclobacteriaceae bacterium | reverse complement strand
TATGGAATTTCAATTGAAGAACTCAGAGTATGGAATTCAATAGAGGATGTCAATTCCCTAAAAATGGACCAGGAATTGAAGATTATGCAGGAAAAGATGAAGCTGGAAAAAGAATTGGATAAAACTTACACAAAGCATGAGGTAGCTGCGGGGGATACGCTATACCGAATTTCAAAACTGTATGATGTGTCATTAAATGACCTGTTGAAGTGGAATAACAAGAATTCAAGTGAACTGAAGATTGGAGAGACGCTACTGATTAAAAAATAATCACGCTTTCTTAGGGATAATCATCTTATCTCAAATTAATAATGGACAAATTTCCTTACCTGAATAAGGCTTATTTGAATTGTTAGTTTTGCCTTATTATTACTTCATTAAATTGGACTTTGAATAAATGAGCAATGCAAACAAACATGAAAGCAGATTTAAGTATTGAAAAGGTTTTATTGGTAGATGACAATGACACCGATAATTTTATCAGCAAACGAATTATTGAAATTACAAATTTCGCCAAAGATGTAGAGGTAAAAAGTTCCGGCAAAGCGGCTCTTGATTTTCTTGAAGAAAATAAGAACGATGCTCAGTATTTGCCAGATTTGATCTTCCTGGATATTAACATGCCAATTGTGGATGGGTTTGTATTCCTCTACGAATTTGAAAAGTTTAATGCGCTAATAAAGAACAAGTGTAAAGTAGTGATTCTTTCGAGCTCAGATAACAAGCGTGATATTGACAAAATCGTCAACAATAATTACGTTATCAAGTTCATTACAAAACCTCTTACCGAAACAGCCTTACGTGAAATAAAGTTGATGACGGCTTAGTATTCGTTATCCAGACCTAAGCTATCTTTCAGATTTTTAAGTTGAGGGTTTTTCTGAATAAGATGATCCAACTTTTCTTTGGATGTATAGATCATTTTTTTTGCATCCTGTTTCACCATCCTTGTCTTTAGAGATATGAAATCATTTTTCAGTTTTGAGCGAAGGTAGTCAAGCAGTTCTTCCCTGAAATCCTCCAAAATATCTCCTTGAATAGGATTAAGTAACTGGAGTTGAATTTCTTCATCTTTGAGATCAAATTCCTGATTCAGAACATTTAATTCCCTGTCTCTTCCCAGTTCTTTTCTTTTCTCTTTGAAAGAATTCCAAAAAGATTTCAGAGCTTCAGGATCTATTTCTTCTCTTCTCTTACCCGGATTTGCCGGTTCCTGCCCTGAAGTTTCATTTGGGGAGGAATCTTCTTCCGTTTTCAGAGAAGGTAGTTTGGTAGTACTTTTCAAATTTCCCGGAACTTTTCTTAACGGGCTGTATATATTCTTTGATTCTGTTACGATTCCTTCATGTTTAGTTGAAGCAGTCGGGTTAGATTCTTTTTTGACTGTAGGAATTTGTTTTTCTTCAGGTTTTGGAAAAGGATTTTCTAATTGAGGCTCTGGCTTGCTATCAGGCTTTTTTTTTTAACATCTGGAGAGATTTCCCTGGGATTTAAAGCCTGGTTCAGGTAAGCAATTTTCATTAACGAAAGCTCAACGAGTAATCTGGGATTCTTGGTTGCCTTGTAATTCAATTCTGCCTGCGCAGTAATATTTAAGGCACTTAATAACCAGGAAGGTGAAACAGAACCCGCTTGTTTTCGAAATTTTTCGTGAGAAGATTCAGAAACTTGCAATAAATGAATCGTTTTAGGTTCACGGGCTACCAGGAGATTCCTCAAATGTTCGCTTAGTCCGGAAATAAAATTATGTCCGTCAAATCCCAAACTAAAAATTTCATCTAAAGTTATCAAAGCGTCACTGATATTTTCCAAATACAGATAATCAACGACTTTGAAATAGTACTCATAATCCAGGATATGGAGATTTTCTATAATGGATTGGTAAGTAATGCTCTGGTCTGAAGAGAAAGTGACCATCAGATCAAAGATGCTGAGCGCATCACGAAGAGCACCATCCGCTTTTTGCGCAATTAAATGCAGGGCTTCAGCTTCAGCTTTCACGTTTTCCTCCGCCGCAATTTTCTTAAGATGGTCAGCAATATCGGATACCTGAATTCTGTTAAAATCAAAAATCTGACATCTGGAGAGAATTGTTGGAATAACTTTCTGCTTTTCTGTTGTGGCCAGAATAAAAATTGCATAGGAAGGCGGCTCTTCGAGGGTTTTCAAAAATGCATTGAAAGCCGCACTGGAGAGCATATGTACCTCATCAATAATATAAACCTTATACTTGCCTTGTTGAGGTGGATATCGTACCTGGTCAATCAGGTTGCGGATATCATCCACGGAATTAT
>DASWHX010000037.1:0-14212 GCA_036397995.1 Cyclobacteriaceae bacterium | reverse complement strand
TCAGTATTTTTGAAGTTACATTGGGATTATGGTTCTTATAAAGGCGTTAATATTTCCGCACAAGCAGCGAAGGGGTTCGGCAACTTCAATTTTCAGGTCATAATTAAAAAGTTATAGGATTGGACTTATCTTCGAAATTTTGACAGTTTCGAACAAATATAAATATTTACTACAATTACGAATAAAATATGTAACTATTTTTACTACAATTACGATTAATATCATTATATTGACTCTGCGGACCTTTTGAAAGCCCATTGTCTTAATTTATAAATATGGAAGCAATCTTGGAATCGAACCTGTCTGCCAGGCAGGCCAGCAAAACAGCAAGGCTTGCTGCCGCATTATTTTTCTTTCTGTGTGTCCCCCTGGCACTCTGGGACCAGTTCTATGTCCCCCAGAAGATCTTTGTGGCTCAGGATCCCGTTGCGACCGCTAATAATCTGCTTTCAAATGAATTCATTTTTCGAACCTCAATCGTCACCCACCTCGCAGGCTTCTTAATTTTTGTGATGATGGTACTGCTGTTCCACCGCATTTTCAGGCCGGTAGACAAACATCTGTCCCGGCTTATGATATTCTCTGTACTGGCCCAGGTCCCGGTCGTCTTTGTCTTTGAAGTCTTCAACTTCACAGCACTAATGATTCTAAAAAGTGAGCCCCGTTTGACTTTTGATGTAGCTCAACAACAGGAGGCTGCATATTTCTTGATGCGCATGCCTCGGTATGCAGTTGGGGCTGGCATGGGCAAGCTCTTCCTGGGACTGTGTTTCATTCCTTTTGGGATGCTGGTTTTCCGATCCGGGTTCGCACCGCGGATTATTGGGATACTGTTGATCATTGGTGGAGTGGGTTATGTCGCGGACTGTTGCATCTCTATTCTCCTGCAGCGAACTGACTATGTGATGGTACGGTCGTTCCTGATGTACACTACGGTGGGATATGCCCTGGCCCTGCTATGGTTCCTGATCAAGGGTGTGCAGGAGAAAAAGGCAGTTGTTCATCAATAAAACCTGGAATATAAATAATATGAAGAAAACCAAACTCGGAGAATTTGAAGAACTGGTACTCTTAACAGTAGCAGTACTCCAACAAGATGCCTATGGAGTAGAGATAAAGCGGGAATTGGAAGAACGACTTAAACATAAATTAAGCGTTGGTTCCATCCAATCCTCACTCAAACGTATGGAAGAGAAAGGGTTTCTCACTTCTCAATTTGGAGAAGCCACTCAGAAGCGTGGCGGCAAACGCAAGCGGATTTATGCCACTACCTCACACGGCCGTAAAGTGCTGCAAGAGATGAAAGACATTCGAGCCGGTCTGTGGAGTGCCATTCCCAGGCTTGCTTATGAATTGAAGGTGATATGAACAACGCTCATTCCTTCCATCCACCACAGTGGCCTGTGAAATTCCTCCGGTTCTTTTTGAAGGAGAAGTACTTCGAGGAGATTGAAGGCGACATGGAAGAAATCTTCTATGAGAATTCCGAGCGTTTTTCGGTTCGCAAAGCAAAAAGAATGTATACCTGGGAGATGATAAAACTCTTACGACCCAACCTGATCAAAAACCTGGAGTTTATTAACTATTTAAATCAATACAGCATGTTCAAAAACTATTTTAAAGTTTCGTTTAGAGGTTTAATGAAAAACCCGGTCAATTCATTCATTAATGTATTTGGTCTGGCTATAGCAATCGGGTTGTGTGTGTTTGCATATGCTTTTGCGCGCTGGACATTCAGTACTGATCAATTTCATGAAAACAAGCATTCTGTTTATCTCACCACTTTTTATGCTAACCGGGATGGCGTGAACCAGCAGTATGGAACAACACCGCGGCCGATTGGTGAAATGCTGCGTGACGATTTCGCTCAAATCAAAACCGTGTGCAGAATTGAAGACCGCAGTGTGGTGATGAAGTATGACGACAATGTTTTCCATGAACGCGTACGGTATGTCGACCCGGAGTTTCTTGAAATGTTTACCTTTCCGCTCAAGTGGGGAACAGCCCGGTCATTGAAAGATTTTAACAGCATCATCCTGAGCGAACCGATGTCGGTAAAATACTTTGGAGATGAAAACCCCATCGGTCAAAGCATCCTGATGATTTACGGGAAGGAGCAAAGCAAGGCTTTCAAGGTTGCAGGCGTAGCCGCAGAATTTCCCAAGGCACGCACTATTAGTTTTGACTTTTTGATCAATTTCGAAAACTTCCGCACGACTGACCCTGGTTACAACTATTATGATTGGAATGCATTTGTCAACGCCACGTTCATTCAAGTCGACAAGCCTTCCGATCTGGTGTCCATCAAATCGAAAATGGAAAAGTATAAATCGTTACAAAATGATGTGGTGAAAGAAGATTGGGCTATTTCGTCATTCTCATTCGAGCCGTTAGCCACACTGCACGAGCAGTCGGAATATATTAAAGACGATATCTCCAGAAGTTCAAAAAGCAATTATGTATCCATTTATTTCATGGTGGTTATCGCGGTGTTCATGCTGGCACTCGCCTGCGTAAACTACATAAACATTGCTATCGCCACGGCTGCAAAAAGATTGAAAGAGATTGGCGTGCGAAAATCTATAGGGGCTACCCGAAAAGTAGTTATTGTGCAGTTCCTCACGGAGAATATGGTGCTTACTTCGTTTACGTTGATCATTGGAGTAGCACTGGGGTACTTTTTTTTCATTCCAGGATTTGAATCACTCTGGCATTTCAACATGGATTTCCGGTTCACGGATGTAAACCTCTGGATCTATCTTCCCATTATCTTACTGGTCACCAGTATCGCCTCTGGAATTTATCCGGCCTTTTACATTTCGCGGTTCCATGCGGTTACAATTTTGAAGGGCAGTGTTAAGTTTGGTCAGCGAAACCTGCTGACGAAAGTGTTCTTGTGTTTTCAATTAATATTTGCCTGCGTTTTCATCACCATGTCGGTAATGTTCACGCAGAACACCGATTACATGAGCAAGCGCAGTTGGGGCTATAACCCGGCTGATGCACTGTATGCTAAGGTTCCGGATCAGTCCTCTTTTGAAAAACTGAGTGCGATCATAGCCCAAAACCCTGACGTATTATCGATATCCGGTTCAACTCATCATGTGGGTAAAAATCACAAGTCAACTGTGCTGCATTTTCCGGATCGAAATTATGAAGTCGATCAACTCTCGGTCGATTCGAAATATTTCGAAACGATCGGCCTTGAGCTAAAGGAGGGACGAGTATTTCATGACTTTGAAGGCAGCGACCGGCAGGCTGTTATTATCAATGAAACACTGGCCAAAAATATTGGAGAAAATTCCATCGGCCAGGTATTTCAAATCGACACCATTCAATATGAAGTGATTGGCGTGCTTAAAGAATTTCATAGCTATTCGTTCTCCCAAACCGTACGCCCCATCATTTTCAACGTGGCCGACAAAGCGGATTATCGGTTTCTCTCCCTGAAAGCACGAAGTGGATCGGAGATTCAGCTTTACAAATCTCTTCAAGCTGGCTGGTCCGAACTTTTCCCTGAAATTCCATTTGATGGTGGACTTCAACAAGACGTTTGGGGCTTTTACTACCAGGAAATTGGAATCTATAAACTGGTTTGGAAAGTTTTTGCTTTTTTGGCAATTACATTAGCAACGCTTGGACTTTACGGCCTGGTGCGTCTCAATGTGGAAGGGCGCATCAAAGAATTCAGTATTAGAAAGGTACTGGGTGCCGGTCTTAAAAATATTTCAGCTAATGTGACCAATCAATACCTGGTTCTGTTCTTGCTTGCCCTGATCATGGGGGCTCCACTTGGTCAATGGCTTGGAACCTGGATGATAACTTTCAGCAATGAGTATCACATGCCGATTACCTTCTCTGGTACTATCATCTCGGTTATGATTACCACGCTTGTTTTATTGGCAACCGTTGCTACACAGATTTGGCGGATAATGAAATCAAAACCTGTAATTGGATTGAAGATGGAGTAGTAAGATTTCAAGAGGAAAATCAAACCTTTGTGCTCCCTCAAAAAAAAATAATTAACTATAAAAAAAATACATGAATTCAACCAACATCAGAAGTGAAGTATCACCGCAGATTTATGCCAGGATTGGTGGCGTTTTGTATCTTTTAATCATAGGCCTTGGCATTTTTTATGAAATGATTGTGAGAGATAGCATAGTTATTCCGGGTGATGCTATGGCTACCATGGCGAGCCTTAAGGAAAATGAGTTTTTCTGGCGACTCGGTATCATTGCTGAATTTCTATCATCCATAATCGTTTTCGGCCTTATTCTGATAATGTATAAGTTAACAAAGCCAGTCAACAAAGACTTGGCTATGCTGGCAGCCTTTTTCAACCTGTCGGCTGCTACCATTCAGACAGTATATATCATACAACTTGTAGAGGTGTTATTTCCGATAGGTGCACCCGCATATCTTCAAGCTTTCACAACTGAGCAGCTTGGAGCGATGGTAAGCCTTAGCATGAAGAGTCATGTATTTGGATTTGGAATAGCCTTGTTAATGTTTGGTCCTTATTTTCTCATTACCGGCTTTTTAATATACAAGTCAAACTACCTCCCGAAATTCATTGGCATTCTGTACATCCTTTCTGGTGTGGGGTATCTGGTTAATAGCGTCATGCTCATATTAGCACCGCAGTTTTCCGGGATTGTATTCATGATTGTTATGCCGCCCGTCTTTATTGGAGAAATGTCGTTAGCGCTAACGATGTTAATTAAAGGAGTAAATGAAACTGAATGGAATAAGTATGCATCCAATGAAAGTTAATAAGCCATAAACACTAAGCATTATGGACAATAATCAACTCAAAAGAACGGCCCGTTTGGCGGGCTTCTTGTTCTTTCTATGGATAGTAACGGGATTCTACGACATGTTTTTTGTATCACCGAAGATTTTTGTAGCAGGTGATCACGTTGCCTCTGCTCAAAATATTCTCACACACGAGCTGTTATTTCGCTCGAGCATATTTTCAGGATTAATTACCAGCACCATTTGGATTTTTCTCGTTTGGGTCTTTTATCAATTGTTCAAATCCGTTAATGAGCACTATGCCAAACTTCTGGTTGCATTTGTAATTGCACAGGTGCCCGTGGCTTTTATTAAAGGTGGATTTAGTATAGCTACGCTAATGATATTAAAGGGTGAAGTTTTAACATCCTTTGAAGTGCTCCAACGACAAGACTTAGCCATGTTGTTTCTCAAAATCAATGATTATAGTGTGTTGGCGTTGGAATTATTTTGGGGGTTGTGGCTCTTTCCTTTAGCCATCCTGATATACCAGTCTAATTTCATCCCACGTTTGTTAGGTATTTGGTTAATTGTTAACGGAACTGTGTATGTTCTATTAAGTTTTACAAGTATTGTATTCCCGCTGTACAAGGACTTGGTTTTTACAGTGGGCATGCCTGCCATGTTTGGTGAACTTGTCTTAATGTTATGGTTATTGATTAAGGGCATTCGCGTGAGAGAGGAGGTAGCTAAACCAACTTAATTGAATTAGACTGATTGCTCATTAAGTCAATGCATAAAATGAGTAAGCCAGAACTCAGAAAAAACTTTACTGTCTTTATTCTTTTTTTCGGTATGGCACTCATTGAGGCACCCCAGTCAGCCAACTGGCTTAAGGCTGTTTTCTGGGTGGGTACTGCACAGTATTATCTTGGCAAAATAGCTTACCATACTTAAAAAATATGATGAATTGCCCAAAGTCAGGCAAATTGTCTACGAGACCTGACCTGTCACATTCGGGAAAGTTTTGCCAAAGGAACAAATTGAGTATATGCTTGAATTAATCTACAATGAAGAATCGCCACAGAAACAAATACTTGAAAAAGGTTATAATTTCATAATTGCAGGAAAAGACAATTTAGCAGTTGGGTTTACTTCCTATGAGTTAAACTATAATGAATAGTCCCAACTGATGATACATAGAATTTAGCTTCATCCCAGGGCATTATTATTTTTCAAGGGCAAGCATTTCTGAGAAGAAAATTGGAATAATTGCATACAAAAAAGGCTATCTGTTAATGAGATAGCCTTCATATTCCTTTAGGTAGATTGATTATATCTTTTAGTCCTTTGGATTCGCTTGTTTAACTACAATTTGTCTTCCATCCAGTTCTGTGTCATTTAATTTTTGAATTGCTTCCATTCCGGCTGTATCATCCGGCATTTCAACAAACCCGAAACCTTTTGATCGTCCTGTTTCCCGATCTCTGATGATCTTTGATGAGGATACCTCACCAAATGCTTCGAATGCAGCTCTAAGAGTGTCACTGGAAGTCTTGTAGTTTAATTTGGCAACAAAAATGTTCATCGTAAAAAAATTAAGTTTAAAAAGGCGATCGTTAAAAGAAGCCAGAATAATTACTAAGGGAATTAGCCTGAATTAACTTTTGCAGATTCTATACAAAAATATAAGGAAATTAAACTTTCAAATACATTTACGCAAATAAAATCAGATGGAGTTATCGAATATTGCGTACCCATAATCTTTGGTTTAATGCAAGAAAATTGCCCTATTCCGGCATTTTTTAGGCTTCAACTATTGAATTTCAAAGATATTAATAATTGACGGTGAAGGTATTTACCGCCATCAATCCTTACTGCATTGCGTTAACACATTTCAAATTCATAAATTTCAGGGCATGAACATTCTTTTATACAGGTTCTTCAGGATAATATTTAGAATTGCCCTGAGGTTCTTTTTCCGAAAAATGGAAATAAAAGGAAAAGAACATTGCCCGGCAACCGGTCCGGTGATAGTCGTCGCTAACCATCCCGCTACTTTTTTTGATCCAATTGTTATCGCGATGCTGTTAAAAACTCCGCTATTTTTTCTTGCCAAGGCTGTTATATTTAAAAGCAGGTTTGCGGCCGCATTTTTTCGATTTTTTAACGTTATTCCCATTCACAGGGCCCAGGATGATCCGGCTTCCGTAGGGAAAAATGAAGAAACATTTAAAGAATGCTACCAGCATTTGAAACAGAACGGTGCTTTGATGGTTTTCCCGGAAGGGATTTCGCAATCAGTGCGGCAACTACTCAAGATTAAAACCGGAACAGCAAGAATTGCGTTAGGCGCGGAATTTCAAAATGACTTTAACCTTGGAGTAAAAATACTTCCGATTGGATTGAATTACTCCAACCAGGAAAAATTTCAATCCAACTTGTTTATCTCCATCGGAGAGCCCATACCGGTTAAGAACTTTGAGGCAATTTACCGAAATGATGAGCGCGAAGCGGTAAGTCAATTAACGAAATTGATTGAAAATAAGATTGAAGAACAAATTATTAATGCGGGAGACAAGAATTTGGATAAACTGATTGTAAATATTGAAAAGTTAATGAAGAACCGCATTCTTATGGAATGGGGTGTGTCAAAGAATGATCCTGAATTTGATCATGAAGCTGCAAAACGGATAGCTGAAGCTGTGCATTATTTCAGAGATCATGATCCGGACAGGTTTTCAAAAATTGAAAAACATATCAACAACTATTTTGAAGCCATCAAAGACGTAGACCTTCCCGAAAATATTTTTGAAAGTAAACGATTAAGTCTCAAAGCTTTTTTTCTGTACACTACTTATTTTCTTTCTGGTCTGCCGGTTTTCCTCTTTGGTTTTCTGAATAATATAATACCTTACCAAATTTCTATTCTTGTTGCCCAAATGTCATCCGGGTTAAAAGAGTACAGGGGTGCAATCGGATTTACCGCCGGAACTTTTATTTTCCTCTTCTTCTACGGTTCCGGATTTTACCTGATTTTTCACTTAACCCATATCTTTATGCTCGCACTTATTTATGTTTTGCTGGCCCCGGTATCCGGTATTTTTGCTTTTTATTATCGCAAGAAACTTCTTCGTTTTTATTATAAAGTGGTATTCACATTTTCCAGGAAAAAGTATTTGATTCAGCACTTAATTTCCTTAAGAAATAATATAATTTCACAACTGGAAACTGCGCGGAAAGTATTTTTGCAAGCTAACAGTTGATAACTCTGAATGAAGGATCGGATTATTCCTTGTCCTGAAAACCTTCTATTATTTTCAAGGTAATGGTAAAAATTTGGTAGTGCCTCAATTTAAATCCAAATGAAATTAACATCAGCATGTGCCACACTTGTCACTAAAAATAGTTTAAGTCGATGTATCGGGCCGTTAGGCAACATTGGGAAAAATCAAACTTTATACCTACCTTTGACGTTAGTAACGTAAAACAGAAATATGATTATTTCATTTGGCTCGAAAGAAGCTGAACAGATTTGGAACGGAATCCGAGTTAAAAAAATGCCGATTGAAATTCAAAACGTAGGACGCAGGAAATTGAGAATGCTGAACAACTCGCAAGCCATTGCCGATTTGAGAATTCCACCATTAAACCGACTTGAAAAACTGACTGGAAAATTGAGTGAATTTTACAGCATTCGGATTAATAAACAATGGAGAATTATCTTCATTTGGGACAAAGGAAATGCAAGTGACGTGGAAATAATTGATTATCATTAAAAAAAGAAACAAATGGGAAAGCTAGCAAATGTACATCCTGGAGAAATCCTGAATTACGAATTTCTTGAGCCATTGGAAATTACTGCGTACAGATTGTCAAAAGATTTAAAAATACCGCAGACTAGAATTTCTGAAATTGTAAAAGGAAATCGAAGAATTACAGCTGACACAGCTTTGCGATTGAGCAAATATTTCGGGAATTCTGCAAAATTCTGGCTCGGACTTCAAGACGATTTTGACCTTGAAGAAGAAAAAGAATTGAAAGAAACGGAGCTGAACGAAATAAGTCAATACGGAAATAAAAACGTTACCTAACAACCGGTGTATTATATTGTGTGAAAAACCAGTCCAACTATAAAGGGAAACCTTTCCTGCTTATTCTAACCAGCCTACTTAAGGATTATTTGAATCGGAATCGGTATTTATTTTGCTAATTTCGCAATGAGTTTGTCTATTTTCGAAGTATACCAGCAGGATTCTAAATGAGCGAGGAATTACTTAAAGCAATTATTCAGCTATTTGCCATTGTAGCCAAGGAGCGGATCACTGAAGATGAGCGGACAAATATCCGGGAGTTTTTGGCCGCCCACCTTAACCATGATACCATCCAGTATCACATGAAGCTTTTCGATGAGTTCGCGCAGTATAAAGTCCATGCCGGCGTGGAACTCACCGATACCGATGAAGAAACAGCGGAATTTGTCGGAGACTGGTCGAAGATTACTGAAATCAATAAACAAATTAATAAGGGATTAACTCAACAGCAGAAGTTATTCTTAATCGTAAAGATGATTGAGTTAATTCTGGCTGATGGCGAGATCTCTGAGCGTCAGAGTAACCTGATTTTTTACATTGGTGAAATGATTAGAATTCGCCAGAAAGATATTGATGACATCATCAATTTTGTAAAAGCTGAAGAAGTTGAAGATCTGAATTATCCAAACGTACTCGTTATTGATGACGGAACAGGAAAACATAAGTGGAAAAGCAAACGCATCTCATCTCATGACCTGACCGGAGTTGTTTTCTTTTTACGGATAGAAGCAACAGAAACCTATTTCATGAAATACCTGGGAATCTCGGATTTACTGCTAAATGGAAGTCTGGTTAAGCCCCGCAGAATTTATGTATTCCCAACCGGAAGCAATCTGCGTGGATCAAAGGTTCACCCTGTGTATTATAGTGATGTAGTTAGTAAGTTTCTTTACCATGAAGCCAAAGATCAAATTTCTTTTATTGCAGAAAATATCTGGTTTAAGTTCAAAACAGGAGATATAGGTCTCCAGGGCATTAATATTGCCGAAAGGGGCGGAAAGCTAATTGGTCTCATGGGCGCCAGCGGCTCGGGCAAATCTACGCTGCTTCATGTACTAAATGGATCAGAAACTCCAACCCGTGGCAGGGTTCTCATTAATGAAGTAAATGTCCACCGCCATAAAGAACGAGTGGAGGGCGTCATTGGATTTGTTCCCCAGGATGACTTCCTGGTGGAAGAGCTTACCGTTTACCAAAACATGTATTACGCGGCTAAACTATGTTTTAGTCAGTATAAAAGAGAGAATTTAGAAAATCTGATAAATAAGACGCTTAAAAGTCTTGGATTATTTGAAATCAAAGATTTGAAAGTTGGTGCTCCATTAGACAAAACCATTAGCGGCGGCCAGAGGAAAAGGTTGAACATCGGTCTTGAACTGCTGCGCGAACCAAACGTACTTTTTGTTGATGAGCCCACCTCCGGGCTTTCAAGCCGGGATTCTGAGAACATCATGGATCTCCTTAAAGAATTATCCCTTCGGGGTAAAATTATTTTTGTGGTAATCCATCAGCCTTCATCCGACATCTTCAAAATGTTCGACAGTTTAATTATTCTGGATGTGGGAGGCTACCAGGTATTTTATGGAAACCCTGTTGACGCCAGCATTTACTTCAAGAACCAGGTAAACATGGTAAATAAAGACCAGGGCTCCTGCCCGGAATGCGGCAATATAAATCCTGAACAGATTTTCAATATTATTGAAAGCCGGGTTGTAAATGAATATGGACGATTTACCGAAAAGAGAAAAATACCCCCTTTGCAATGGCATGAAACTTTCAAAGAAAAGATAGTCTTACCGCAGGTAGAAATTGTAAAAGGCGTTTTAAGAAACTCATTAAAAATACCGGGCCTGATAAAGCAAGCGGCAATCTTCGCGGAGCGGGATGTAAAGAGCAAAATCAGTGATAAGCAATACCTGGTAATAAATTTACTGGAAGCTCCTGTTCTTGCTTCATTTCTCGCGTTCCTGGTTAAGTATTATGCAACCATTGATGTCACCAGTGCCCATTATTTTTTCCGCGTTAATGATAACATTCCCATATTCTTTTTTATGAGCATTATTGTTTCATTATTTATGGGATTAACGGTAAGTGCGGAGGAGATAATCAAGGATAAAAAAATTCTGAAGCGGGAATCATTTCTTCATCTCAGCAAGGCAAGTTACTTATCATCTAAGATTTTTATCTTGTTTGCAATTTCAGCCATCCAAACTCTCAGTTTCGTTTTAATCGGGGTATGGATTCTGGAAATGAAAGGGATGACTTTTGCCTACTGGATGGCATTATTTTCAACCTCCTGTTTTGCCAACATGCTGGGTTTAAATATTTCTGCCAGCTTTAAATCGGCCGTAACTATTTACATTCTTATTCCGCTCTTGTTAATACCTCAGCTTGTTCTTAGTGGCGTTGTGGTAAAATTCGACAAGTTCAATCCCAGGCTCACTCCAATGGATAAAGTTCCGCTTTTGGGAGAACTAATGGCAAGCCGATGGGCCTTTGAGGCTTTAGCCGTTACCCAATTCAGTGATAATGATTATAATGAAATATTCTTTGAGGTGGAAAAAAGGCGATGGAATTCACATTATATGAGCAGTTATTATGTGCCGAAATTGGAGTCACACAATACGGAAGCGTACAGACATTATCTGGATCCGAATCACGATAGTGTGATTTTTGCCTATCACCTTTCTGTACTTGCAAATGAATTGCCGTGGCAGTTGGAATACGTGGGGCAACATAATGCCATAAATCTTCGCCGGTTCAGAGTTTCAAGATTTGATTCGGTAGGTTATAACCAAACCGTCAATTTCCTGAACCAGTTAAGAATTATGTATACCAGGAGACAGAATACTGCCATTTTAGAAAGAGATTCAATAGTAAATCAGCTTACTAATACTCCGGAAAAGGAGGCTCAATATCGCCAACTTCAGGATGAATACGCCAATGAAGAAATGAATAACCTGGTGATGAATCGTGGTATTACCGTTATTGTTGAAAAAGATGGAAGATTAATTCGTAAAGCTTACCCTATTTATAAAGATCCCGAGCCGGCAAATTTCTTTGACTTTCGGGAACAGTTTTTTTTAGCCAAAAAACATTTTGCGGCCATGAACTTAGATACTTTTTATTTCAACCTTTCCATAATCTGGTTAATGAGTATCCTCCTTTACATTACTCTTTATTATGACTTGCTAAAGATAGTGGTACGCTTTATCAGCAGAACTCCTGGCGGAGAAAATTAATTGAATAAGGCAAGTGTTTCACCGGGCCTGATAAATCTGCTGCAATCCAGGTCCGGCATTTTTATTTCTTTCAGAAATTTTCTTTTAGAAGTATGGAAAAGCAGATTGATGTGTTTCGAATAGTTTCCGTCACCCTTCATTCTTCTTCCAAATTTTGAATCGTTAACCTTGCCACCATGCAACGATTCAATTTGTTTCCAAACTTTGTCGGCACGATCAGGCAAAGTGTTAAAAATCCAGTTACGGAAAATTTCACCTACTTGCCCATTTAACCGGACTACCGTATAACTGGCTGTATATGCTTTGTACTCGGCAGCTTTCAGGAGGATGCCTGGTATTTCATGATCATTTAATGATGGAATAATTGGAGCCATCATAATGCCAACAGGAATTCCGGCTTCTGACAGTTGCTGCACCGTTTCAAACCTTCTTTTTATGCTGGAGGTTCTTGGTTCAAGAATTCTTTTCAAATCTTCCTGCAGTGTAGTTATACTAATAAACACATGAACCAGGTTCATTGCCGACAGTTCTTTCAGGATATCAAGATCGCGAAGAATTAATTGATTTTTTGTAATCATACCAACGGGGTTGCGGTAACGAAGGAATGTTTCCAGTAAACCCCTGGTTATTTTGAATTTTCTTTCCAACGGCTGATAACAATCGGTGTTGCCGGAAAGCATCACCGGCGCCGGTTTCCAGCTGCGTTTTTGAAATTCTGATGCCAGAATCTGAGGAGCATTTTTCTTCACAATTATTTTCCGTTCAAAATCAAGACCCGCGCTAAATCCCCAATAAGTATGCACGTTCCTCGCATAACAATAAACGCAGCCATGTTCACATCCCTGGTACGGATTGATTGAAAATCCGAGGCGCAAATCGGGACTCTCTATTTTGTTAATTACTTTCCTTGGATTTTCATAGAATATTTCTTGCGGAGGCCTCTCAGCCATTAACTCCTCATCAATTCCTTCGGGATGCTCCGAAACAACCTCCCTTTTAAGAAAGGGATTTCTAGGATCTATCTGCGCCCCCCTGCCTTTCCAGGATTTCATGAACACAATATACTATTATAATTAGTATAATAGCTAATTCAGTTAGTATTATTGTTAGCGGGAGGATCTACGTGTGGCAGACTTCCGTCTTTATGTTTAGGTGAAATTTGATTGCTTTTCTATGTCGAAAAAGTGTGACACACGTATCTGGAAGTAAACCTTATTTCGTTTTGAGCTTAAAGCCAACACCATGCAGATTCACAATTTCCAGGGTATGGTCTGATTTGATGTATTTTCGCAGCCTCGAGATAAACACGTCAAGGCTTCGACCCAGGAAATAATCATCTTCACCCCAAATATTTTCCAGGATCTCGCTGCGTTTGATTACGCTGTTGGGTCTGCTGATCAGATACCGCAATACCTCCGCTTCCTTTTGCGTAAGAGTTCTCACTTCATCCCCAATGGTAACGGTCAGGTTTTTATAATCGAATTCTGTACTGCCAATATTGTAAGTAGTTGAATTCCCTTCCGCGAATATTTGAGATCTTTTCATGAAAACATTAATGCGTAACAAAAGCTCTTCAATGCTGAAGGGTTTGGTTATGTAATCATCTCCTCCTTTCAGGAAGCCGGTTATTTTATCCTCCTTCATCGACTTGGCAGTAAGAAACAGGATTGGAATATCTTTGTTCACTTCCCGGATTTGTTCAGCCAGTGAAAATCCGTCTTTCCTGGGCAGCATCACATCTAAAATGCAAAGCTCGTATTTGGAGTCCTGAAATGCCTGCCAGCCTTTTTCACCATCTTCAACATGGTGTACATGGTACCCGTTTATTGACAGATTATCTTTTATTACATACCCCAGGTTAATATCATCTTCAACCAATAAAATTGCCTTTGATTTCATGCCAATGGAAATGAGAGTTTAAGTCTGGTTCCTTTGTTGACTTCGCTCTGTAATTTAATTTCTCCCTCATGCGCTTTCACCATTATCCGCACGTAATTCAAACCCAGGCCAAATCCTTTTACATCATGAATATTTCCGGTAGGAACCCTGAAGAATTTGTGAAATACTTTCTTTTGATGTTCGGGTGTAATTCCTATTCCATTGTCTCCGACTTCAATAACAAACTTCCCTTTTTCATTT
>DASWHX010000036.1:0-4134 GCA_036397995.1 Cyclobacteriaceae bacterium | reverse complement strand
ACGGGAGCCAAATCAGCCTGTTCAACAAGAGTAAGGATCTTGTTTTTCAAACTCAGGCAGATAGCGTTAAAGATTTGGGAAATGGATTTATTCGGATTTCCGTACAGGGCAAACAGGGATTAATCCACAAAAATGGGTATGTCTTTTTTGAGCCCTCCTTAAGGGATATTGAACTTTTATCAAACTCCATTTTCAAGTTTAGAAGAGCTGAAGGATGGGGTTTGATGGATCCATTCCAGAAAATCATCATTAGCGATAACCTGACTTCAATTACTGGATATGGCAAGATTGCCGCCCTGGAAAAAAACGGAAAGCTTGGGCTTTACAATATCGAGGAGCTTTACAACCAAACCAACACGCAGTCTTTCCAATTCCCTTTTGAGGATGTGGAACAATTAACTGGCGGTGAATTCTTATCTTTTAGCGCTAATCAGGAAGTTTTACTGGACGAGAATCTTAAAGAAATAATTCCTGCCGCAACTCAGGAGATTAGTCACTTTAAAAATTATTGGATTTCAAAAGGTGAAGTCACAACAAAATTATTTTCCCATTCAGGAAAAATTCTTGTTGATTCAATTCAAAACTATTCTATTTATGGATCAAAGCTCGGATATAAACGCAATGCCAGGTGGCGCATATTTGAAACTGCCGAATCTAAGAATACGGAATACGATTCTTTAAAAATTCTAAGCGATAACATCTATGTCTCCTTCTCCGAAAAGAAAAATCTTGCTCATTTTGAGAATAACCAACTTTTAGACTTCTCAATTTCAGGAAACTACAAATTGCTTAAACAACAGGCACCACTTGGTAAGAGTTTTCTCCTGACATTTGACAAGGATGGAGTTAAACGTTTGTATAATTCTGAGGGGAAAAAGATTTTGGCAGGATGGTTTGATGAAGTCAAACCCATTAATGACTTTCTGTTTTTAGTTGAAGAAAAGAAATTATCCGGGTTAAGTGACTCCACGGGTCAAAATGTTTTACCTATTGAATATGAGGGCATTGGAACCTATAATAATGGTTTTGTCGCGACACTTAAGAAGGGGAAATTTGGAGTATTTCATTATCCTTCAAGGAAAGTTATCCAGCCACAATTTGACACCCGGCCTCAACCTTATGGGGACTCCCTTGTTATCGCCAGTAAGAACGGTAAATCAGGAATCATCAATGTAAACAACAAAATAATTCTTCCATTTGATTATACAAAAATTGAATTTTGGTCCAATACGCAAGCGCTCGTAAGCAAGGGAAACAATTTTCAATTGAAAAATCTACAAAATGATGACTCAATTTCGCTGCTTAATCTCAAGAGAGTAAAATTACCTAATGCTAAGGAGGTTATTATTTACAGCACTTTACGAGGCTCAGGAGTTGCTTCTACGGGAATTGGAGACATCATTCCGGCAGTTTTTAGTGAAATTAATTACTTGCGAACCGAAAATGAAGGAATTTTTGTCTGTGGAAAATTCCTGGCAGAAACGGATCTCCACATCGTTGCATATTTTGATCTCAAGGGAGAACTAATATGGAGAAGCCCTGTTTCCAGGGAGGACTATTATAAATATCTATGTTTGGAAAATTCCGCCGGCGCAAACTAGCTAAATAATTCCGGTTGTGCTTAGAAGAACAAGCCCTATTACTATCGGACATACATATTTAATAAAGAATACCCACAAGCCTGACCAGGTTAAACTTCCTGCAATCCGTTTATTAAATAACTTTGATCCATGGGCAATCTCATCAGCAAGTTTTCTGGTATTGGTAAACCATCCTGCATAAACACTGGTCATGAGTGCTACAACAACAATGAATAGCTCACCAAAGATAGCATCCATAATATCCAGGAAACCTGTTTTTACGGTTCCACCGAAGTATGGAATTGTAAGTTCGGTAAACAAATGGGAAGCACCTCCCGAAAGCGCGCTTGGAATCCCAACTAAAAAGGCAAGTATTCCTACCGTCCAAGCCGACTTTTTACGGCTCCACTTACTTTCATCTATCAGGTAAGAAGCAGGAACTTCCAGCATGGAAATCGCGGAAGTCAGGGCGGCGATACATAACAACAGAAAGAATAATGCACCAACAACATTTCCACCGGCAGGCATAGAGTCAAAAATTTCCGGAAGAACCTGAAATACCAGGGTTGTTCCACTTGCAGGATCTTTTGAGAACGCGAACACAGCGGGGAAAATCATTAATCCGGCTAATAACGCTACCCCGGTATCCATAAGTCCAATCCACATTCCGGATTTTACAATATTTTGACTTTTTGGAAGATAGGAGCCATACGTAATCAGAATTCCCCATCCTACTGAAAGGGAAAAGAACGCCTGTCCCAAAGCTGCAAGAACGACTCTTCCGGTAATTTTACTGAAATCGGGATATAAATAGTACCGAACTCCTTCTCCGGCACCAGGTAAAGTCAAACTGCGAATCATTACCCCAATTAGCAGGATGAAAAGCACCGGCATTAATATTTTTGAAGCTTTTTCTATTCCTCCGGAAACTCCGCCCAGAACGATTCCAATGGTTAGTACCATAAACAAACCAAAGAAAGGCAGAACTAAAGCGGATGAAGATCTGAATGTATCAAAGTCTTTTATGAAATGAGTAAATTCACTTACTATATATCCAATGGTCCAGCCGGCGATTACTCCGTAGTAACTCAATACAAAGAAGCTGACCATCAATGCCAGAATTGCACCAAATATCATGAAGAACTTATTACTGCCGGTATCTCTGAATGCACCTATTGTGCTCTTACCCGTAATTCTACCCAAGGCAATTTCATTATATATTAAAGGCAATCCGATTAACAATACACAGAGGATGTATACAAATACAAACGCTCCGCCTCCATTTTGTCCGGTTATGTAGGGAAATCTCCAAATATTTCCTAATCCTACTGCTGAACCCGCCGCAGCCATGATAAATCCAAAACTTGATCCCCACTGACCCCTATCCCCTGAACTTGGTGACGTTGACATAGTTTTAAAAATTTGGTTTTTCTAAAATTTTATGAATATGATAAAATGTACTCAGAAATCAAAATTTGGTTTATTTAATCGGTTAATTCACTCAATTTGGTTGACTCATTTGCTCCGCTACAATTTGAATTCCTTCTTCAAAAGAATGAGGGTTGTAACCTAACTGAGATTGCGCTTTTTCTATTACAAGACCTGTTTTTAGTGGCCGTACCGCCCTTTGCCTGAAAGCGGAAGAGTTTGTTCTTTTTATCAAATTTTGGTCAAGATTGAAAAATTCCGCAGTCTTGATTGCCATCTGATAGGGTGTCAGTAAATCTTTGCCGCTGATATTCCAGATACCGGCAGCCTGTTTGGTTGCAATGAGGTAGCATCCATCCGCTAAATCCTCCGCAAGGGTTGGAGTTCTGAATTGATCATCAACAACCTGTATTTCTATACCCTTCTCCAGGCTCTCCTTTACCCATAAGATTATATTTGAGCGGCTCATATTTTGCAATACGCCATAAACCAAAATGGTTCTCGCGATCGCCCATCCACATTTACTTTCCTGAATCAGCAGTTCCGATTTCAATTTACTTTCACCATAAAAATTAACCGGATTTGGTTTGTCATTTTCATTTAAAGGTCCATGACTTCCATCAAAAACAAAGTCAGTAGAAAGATGAACAAGAAATGAATTATGTTTTTCACATGATTGTACCAGATTCTTTACTGCAGCTACGTTAAGCAGAAGGCATCTCTCTTTTTCATCTTCGCACTGGTCAACATTTGTCATCGCAGCTGTGTTGATTATGACATCCGGTTTTGTTTTTCCGATTACTTCTTCCACTTCAGCGGAATTGGTTATATCCATTGTTAAATATGTAAGAGAATCATCAAACCTGTTCCTTCCAAGTGAAGTTGCAATTACTTCGGTTCCTTTTCTGAGACAAAGGGCAAGAAGTTTTTGCCCTAATAATCCATTAGAGCCTGTAATCAGGATTTTCACGAATTAGTTTTCTGAGTAGGAGTACCCATATTTCCTGGCTATTTCCTTTTTTGTAATTTCTTCCAGTGTTATGATCATGATAATATCGGTTGTCGGACGTTCCGACTGATCCGTTGGCACTGCCGCAATTTTATCAATCACATCCAAGCCTTCCAC
>DASWHX010000035.1:0-6105 GCA_036397995.1 Cyclobacteriaceae bacterium | reverse complement strand
GACATTGTCCCTCACTCGGAGGGTGGGAGAATAATTGGATTTATCTTTCTTTTTCTTAGTCTTGGAACGTATGCATTCTTAATTGGACAAATCAGTAGCATTATGAATAACATAAAGGAAAACAGAAAGCTGGGCCAGTTTGGAACCCGGTTCTCAAATCATGTTGTAATGATTGGTTGGACGGAATTTGGTAAATCCGTAACGGATGAACTTCTGGGTGCAGGCAGGGATGTAGCTATTGTTACAAGCGATAAAAATAACGTTGACCTGATAAGAGAAGTATACAGCACAAGTAAAGTGTTCGTCCTGTTTACAGATTATCACAATGTTGATCAGCTTACTAAAGTAAACATCGAAGAAAGTTCCAATGTCTTTATCAACCTTCAGGATGATACTGAAAAGCTGGTCTATATTCTGAATATGAAAAAGACATATCCGGGCCTAAAGTATGTTGTTACCCTGGAAAATGCCAACCTGAAAAACACTTTCCTAACCGCGGGAGTAACGTATGCAATTTCCAAGAATGAACTGGCTTCAAAGCTATTGGCGAGCTACATTTTTGAACCCGATGTTGCCATACTTAATGAAGAAATTCTCGCTTACGCGGATACGGATGAAAAATATGATATGAAAGAATATAAGGTCCTGGAAAATAATCCCTATCGTAACAAGAAGTATGGAACTGTCTTTTATGATTTAAAGAAGGAATGCAATGTGATTCTGGTTGGACTGGTAAAAAATCAGGAAGGTGAGCGCAAATTATTTAAAAATGCTGATGATGAAATGCTGGTTGAAGCCGGCGATTATCTTATTATGTTGATGAACAAAATTGCAGTTAAAAAACTTACCAGCGTATTTAAGACATCAGAGGGTTTGGATTGATACAGACAATCTTGCTAACAATCTCCAGGCTCCAATTATGAATTAGCTATATTTAATGGCATGTTCAGAATTCTCCTGCTTCTAATATTATTGGTTACTCCTCTCCTTTCATTGCAGGCGCAAAACCGGGATGCAATGGATAGTTTGCAAAATTTACTTTCAACCCAGTCTGAACCTTTGAGGAAAGCAAGTCTCCTTGAAGAATTGTCACTCGCGCAATATAATAATGGCCTGATTACACCTGCAATCAGGTCACTGAAACAAAGTAACCGGATTCGCGGAGTTTATAACAGCAAAGAAAAACTCATTGATAATCTTCTCACCATTTCCAGTTATTATCAACAATTGAATAACATTTCCATGTCAGTGGTGTACCTCCGGCTTTACAGCCTGGTAAGGCAAGAGTATAAGGAAGGAATTTTGCTAAACAGAATTTCAGATCTGGAGCGATTGCAGGGGTTGGAAATTACGGCCCTTGAAGAGCAGCGCGACCGGGCAGTTGCGGAGAGTCTTGAGCTGGCCAATCAGTTGGTCAACATTCAAAAGAAATTAAATATTTTTCAGATTGCTGCAATTTCCATATTCATTGTTTTTCTGACGGGAGCAATTCTGACATTTGTTTATTTAATCAGAAAAAATCCCGGTGCTGCCGCCTCCGGAACTCCTGATCCGGAACTGTTTCAGCAAATTCAAATCCTTGAAAAAGAAGTAAACGATTTGAAAACCTACCTGCATTCCGGCTTATACCTAACAGGTCAACTGGATGATCTGGAGAAATCTTCAGAAAATGCTCTAAAGAAAATCTTTCCGGATTTATTGCTTTATAACAAACCACGCTCCGGCTCCGGCAGTAATTTTCTCTGGCACACGATTGATTCGAACAAAGCAATACTAATTATTGGTCAGACCAATATTTCCGGGTTAAATGGAAGCCTGATTTCCATCCTGGTAAGGAAAATTTTAAATCATGTAATCCTGGAGGAAAAAATTGTAACTCCATCCATGGTATTGACTCTGGTTGATCAAAAACTCAGACATTGCATTGGCAATGAAAGTGAGTTGGCATATATAGGATGCGGGATGACCTACTGTCTGATTAATCTTGCTGCCAGGGAAATGGAATTTGCCGGAGCAGGACTTCATTTGTATCAAATTCAAAATAAAAAAGGTAATGTCTTGAAAGGAAGCCTTATTTCATTGGCAAACTCTTTTGCCCAGGAAAAATTCTTTAATACTCATAGATTAACCATAACTGCAAATGAAGGAATCTTTCTGTCAACCTCCGGGATTTTAGACCAGGTGGGCCAGAGCGAAGACAAACGGTTTGGCAGGAAATCGTTTATTAAGCTTCTGGTGACGCTTGCTGACAAAAAATCTTCTGATCAATATTACATACTTGACAAAGTGCACAAGGAATGGAAGGGAATGCAGCCGCAAACTGATGATATTTTGGTTGTAGGATTGAGATTTTAGGAATTATCTTAGTACGTTTTCAACGTCAGGCAAAGCCGTATTAAATGTTAATTGTCAGCTCTATATATTTTGCCAACTCCACTGCTGGTTATGAAACTTTGATCTCCAAAACACATAAATTTTCACAGTTTGCCTTTTGAAGTTCTCTTGCCAAATCAATGCGAATAAAACAACTGGATGGATCCTCAGGGATTTTGAATATACAAGAGGCATGTTCAAGTTTATCCTTCCTGAAGACATACTCCTTAATCCTGACGAGTTCTTTCTTGCCATCTTCTTCGTGGTATTTGATCTCGCTTTTCTCGAGGTCCAGACAATCAACCAAACCTACCGGATTAATGTGGTAAAGCTCGTCACTTAGCAATTTGCCTTTTGAAGAAAATAATTTGAAAGGGAATATCTCGATCTTGCTCTCCAAAGGCTCCAATTTTCTAATTATCTCTTTCATAATCTTATCTACCAATAATATATTCGTTGTGTTGCCAATCAAATTTGAAAGAGCTCCATTATTCTTTAATTTTTCTATCCGTATTTCAGCATTTTTGGGATGAAGACCTTTTAGGCTTTCGCCCCAGCCAATCATAGCACGCAGTTTGATGGCACTGTCAAGTGGCGAAATGTCGTCAACTATAGCCAGTGATTTACCATTTATTCGGCCGTAGCCTAATGTTTCTAATTTAAAACATCGCATTGTTTTACTTGTTTAGTTTTTGGATTTTAAAATTTGATCTTTTTATTGATTATCTCATGTAATTATTTCCCAAAGACTGGAAATATTGTAACTATCATTTCATTTAGTGCTGCTTTGGCTCTGTTTAATTGACACCTTCTTCCTATTTTAGCAAAAATTGATCTGTGATAAATCATCTGGTAATTACTCTTTTCATTTTTTCCCTGGCCATAGAATCTCTATTCGGCCAGGTGAAGAATATTGTGCTGGATGCAACCGGCCAGGGAAGAGCGCCAGCTGAGCCGAGCATTGCCATCAATCCTACGGATATAAATAATATAGTGGCAGGTGCCATTCTTGACAAAGTATATGTTACCAAAGATGGCGGTGTTACCTGGTCAACTCAACAACTTTCTTCTCCGTATGGAGTGTGGGGAGATCCGGTCATCATTACTGATGAAAAAGGAAATTTCTATTATTTCCATCTCTCGGATCCCACGGGAGAAAATTGGAGCAGCGAAGAAATTTTGGATCGCATAGTAGTTCAATCTTCGGGAGATGGTGGTGACACCTGGGACGAGGGTTCATACACCGGAATGAATCACCCAAAAGATCAGGACAAGCCCTGGGCAGATTACAGTCCGGCATTAAAGCGACTCCTGGTAAGCTGGACACAGTTTGACAAATACAACAGTGCCGATCCCAACCATAAAAGCAATATACATTTCTCCTACTCATCAAACAGAGGGAAAAAATGGTCTAAACCTGTTCGCATAAATCAGGTTTCGGGAGATTGCCTGGATGATGATTTAACCACCGAGGGTGCTGTACCTGTAGGAGGGGTAAATGGAGAAATATACATAGCATGGGCTCATGGTGAAAAAATTTATTTGGATCGTTCCATGGATAAAGGGAAAACCTGGCTGGGAAACGATATCGTAGTTTCCGACCTCCCGGGCGGATGGAGCATAGACATTCCCGGAGTTTACCGATGTAATGGGATGCCTGTATTAATGGTTGACCGAAGTAAACTCGGCTTGAAAGGAATGCTTTACGTGGTTTGGTCTGACCAGCGCAATGGCAGTGATGACACCGATATCTGGATTACCCGTTCTTCCAATGGTGGCGACCGGTGGACTTCAGCGGTTCGTGTAAATGATGATCCCGCCGGAAAACACCAGTTTTTGCCATGGCCGGTCATCGATCAGGTAACCGGGTATATTTACGTTGTTTACTACGACCGTCGTAACTACGACGATAACAATACCGATGTTTTCCTGGCCTATTCCACTGATGGCGGTGTTACTTTTAAGAATAAGAGGATTAGCGAAAAGCCATTCACTCCTCAGAAAGATAAATTCCTGGGTGACTATATTAATGTTGCGGCACACGATGGTAGAATTGTCCCAATCTGGACGTACATGGAGGATGGAAAGACCAGCATTTTTACGGCCATTCTCTCTCATTCCGATTTAGGGTTGCCCGAAATAAAAAGGGTGGAGAAAAAGAAAAGAAAGAACGAGGAAAAGTAAAATTGTTGCCAGAGGTATGTCAGAGAAGCAACAGTTTGGAATTGAAATTCTAAAACAAATCTTTAATTTGAAGTTTGAAAACTCCGGCAAAAATTTCAATGTTTTTTAGGGAAAGATTTCTTTCACCCCTTTCAACCCGTCCGATATAAGTAGGATGAAATCCGGTTAACTCAGCAAGTTTTTCCTGAGTCCAGTTTCGCTCCTGCCGCAAAGCTCTGATTTTGGAGCCGAATCTAACTAATATTCCTGTTTTCACTTTCCAAAGGAATACCTGCAATGAATCATAATACACAGCCAATGAGTCATGTTCATTTTGTATATTGGTGGGATTTTTATGGAGTATTATATCGAACTCATCAGGAAAAAAATTGGACTCAATATTAAAAGGCTAAGGTCTTCAAACGGATATTCAAGGCAAGAATTTGCTAAAAAAGATCAAAATATGTGAGAGTCTAAATTGACAAGCATTGAAAACGGGGAGATTAACTATTCTTTCCGGTACTTAATCAAGATTGGACAAGAACTCGATCCCGGAATGAAAAATTTGCTGAAAGTTAACGGGGAGTGATCGCCAGGATTACGTAGGACGACCTTCATATGCATTTATCCCGATGTATACTTCCACCTTCCACAGGGATTTTCTTATTTTTGCGCATCTTTCCAACATTGGCCCCGTAGTTCAATGGATAGAATAGGAGTTTCCTAAACTCTAGATACAGGTTCGATTCCTGTCGGGGCTACCAGGACATTACTTAATCAGCTGATATTCAGTTATTTAGCGGTTTTTTATTTGAATGGGTAGACCTATGGGTAGACTTGTATGACCAACGAGGAGAAAATCAAGATTAGAAATATAATCTCCAGTGCCTTTGTTGAACTTGGTAGGATTAAACAAATTTTGGCTACTAAAGGGCATAATTATGAATATCCTGAATCAGTATTTTTAAAGGAGCCAGAAATGGATAATCAGAACATCCTTATTTATGAGATTGATGGGTTAAATCAGCTTTGGCAAGCTTCCGAAATTATGAGAGATAAGATGGAAGATGTCTTAGCTCTTGAGCATTCTGATTTCCTCCAAGTCTCACAATTTATTGAGTCTAATTGGAAATTTATATTTGAGGGATTAAAGAAGATAGAGAAAAGTTTGAACGCCAAACAAATCTGAGGCAGATAACCTTTTTTTATCGAGACTTGCAAAGATGATTAGAATGTTTTCATTCAACCTAAAACTGTGATTCAGATACACTCAAAAGCAAATAACACACTCATACCAGAAACCGAGCTTCGGAAAGTTCCCTGCCTATCTGATGAACGCCCTTTAAAATGCGTCTGGTTTGGGCAACCGATGGTTTCTTAATTCCTTTAATGTATTGAGCCAATAGACTTTGATTCATTCCGATGCGTTCGGAAAGCGCCTTTGCATTAATGACCTTGTAAAAGTCAAAGAAGCTTTCAAGGTCATATTCAAATTGTATTTCCTCAATGGTAAAGGTATAGCCCAAATCTTCAAATGAAAGATTCACCATTTCCAGGATCATCGTTTGA
>DASWHX010000034.1:0-8444 GCA_036397995.1 Cyclobacteriaceae bacterium | reverse complement strand
TTAACTCATTGGTAGATTTTTGAGCCTGAATGTCCAGCAAATTTGTAAGAGGGAGTGCACCCACTTGCACCTGCTTATTGATTCTATCCAGTTGTTGCTCTGTGTTATCTAATTGAAGTCTTGCATTTTCAACCAACTCCCGATTGAAGATTACATTCACATAAAAACTAACTACATTGAGGATAACATCATTCTCGGTTTTCTCGAAATCATATTGGCTTGCCTCCAGGTTTTGATCGGCCTGTTTAATTCTATTGTTTATATTACCCCAATTGAATACTGTCACAGAGCTGCTTAAATTCCATGAAGAGGAAAAATTCTGACGAGCTACAAAGTCATTCGTAGTCGGGTTAATTGAACGCCCCCAATTGCTCCCGTAAGATCCATTAAGATTTGCTGTCGGAAATCGATTAGCTTTATTTTGCTGCCATGCAACCCTGTTGGATTCTATCCCCAATCTCCCCAATTCCATTGACAGGTTGTTTTGCATGGCGTATTCCACACATTTCTCCAGCGACCATGCATTTGGGTTTTCCTGAGCCAAAACCGGAGAAGAAACAATCATGCATATAACTGCAATTTTAAATAGTTTGCTTATCATTTTTGATGTGTTCAATTAGTTAAGTTTTATAAATCAATGTCTGGTATATAGATAACTTCCTTTATCCAATTTAGACTTCTCAGGTACTCCAATGTTACAGGTCGAAGCCCGGAATCCATCTCAATTACCTGGCACGCCAACCCATGTTTTCCTTTCCTTGAAACTGACATCGTGGCAATATTACATTCATCATTCGCTAAAACACTCGCGATGTAACCAATGGAGCCTTTAACGTCGTTTGCCTTTATAATCAGGGAATGAAGGCTTGCGCTGAAATTGGCACTAAACCCATCAATTTCACTAATGTTTATTACTCCACCTCCTAAACTTTCACCTACAATCTCCACCCTTCTAACGTCTCCCCGTAAATTTAGTTTAACGGTATTGGGATGAAGTGTTGAAGCATTGCCGACAGATTTAAACTGAAACTTTAAGTTTCTTTCTTTGGCCTCTTCCACGGCATTTTTGATTCTCGGATCGTCTGTCTTAAAATCAAGCAGACCTCCAATTATTGCCTTGTCACTGCTATGCCCTTCATAGGTTCTGGCAAAGGAATTATAAAAGACAATCTGTGCTTCCTTAACAGGTTCACCTAATACCCGTAAACCTACCCTGCCAATTCTAACCACACCTGCTGTGTGAGAGCTGGATGGACCTATCATAACAGGGCCTATCATATCAAAAACACCGCTTTTTTCGGCCATTTACCTCCCATTGGGTTGTTTGCAATATTAACGATTAAAGGGCTGGCGAGGCTTACATAATGTATAAATGGTAATTTTTCCTTATAAGCCTCCTTATTCGGCTACCAATGATGAGGATTTAGTACGGAAATCAAACAGCTACCTCTGCCTTAATATGCGGATAAGGATCGTAGTTCAGTAATTCAAAGTCTTCGAACCTGAATGAAAAAATATCTTTTACTTCCGGATTTATTTTCATCATTGGAAAAGCCCTGGGAGTTCTTGTTAACTGGAGTTTCGCCTGTTCAAGATGGTTAGAGTATAAATGCGCATCACCAAAAGTATGGACAAATTCTCCAGGTTCTAAATCACAAACCTGAGCCACCATGAGCGTTAGTAATGAATAACTTGCAATATTAAATGGAACCCCAAGAAATACATCTGCTGACCGCTGATAAAGTTGACAGGAAAGTTTTCTGTCGGCAACGTAAAACTGGAACAATGTATGACAAGGCGGCAAAGCCATTTTGTTTACCTCAGGCACGTTCCAGGCACTAACAATTAATCTTCTGGAATTGGGATTTTTCTTAATTTGATCCATCAATAAAGAGATCTGATCAACCGTGGTACCATCCGGGGTGGGCCAGCTACGCCACTGATGACCATAGACAGGACCCAGGTTGCCATTTTCATCCGCCCATTCATCCCAAATTCTAACCCCGTTTTCATTCAAATATTTAATATTGGTATCCCCATTGAGGAACCAAAGCAATTCATAGATTATGGATTTCAGGTGCAATTTCTTCGTAGTTATCATAGGAAATCCTTTCTGCAAATCAAACCGCATTTGGTATCCGAAAACGCTGAGTGTTCCTGTTCCTGTTCTGTCTTCTTTCTTTACCGCGCTGGTCAGGATATGTTTCATTAATTCATGATACTGCTGCATTATCTGGTACTCTGGTTGATGAACAAAATTAATAGGTTAACCCTAAAAATTAAATTTAGTTTCCACATTAATTTCTCTGACTTACCTTTGGTGATTGAAAAAAAGCAAATAATGAAAAATCTTTTAATTCCTTTTGTGATTAGTCCGTTACTTTCAGTAGCTCAATCCGATTCTCTGATTATCAGAAACATATTTAATGAAGCCTTGTTAAATGGAAAATCTTATGAAATGCTTGATTACCTGACAAATAAGATTGGTTCGAGGTTGAGTGGTTCCGAAGGTGCAGCGAAGTCAGTTGAGTGGGCTAAAATGCAAATGGATGAATTGGGTTTTGATAAGGTTTATCTGCAAGAAGTGATGGTGCCAAAATGGGTTCGTGGAAAGGAAGAAGTGGCCCGAATTACCCAAACAGATGGAACTGTGACAACGGTAAATGTCTGCGCCCTTGGTAATTCTGTTGGTACAGGTGCTTCCGGAATATCCGGGAGGATTGTCGAGGTTCAGGACTTTGAGACATTGGCAAATCTGGGTCGCGAAAACGTGGTAGGAAAGATTGTTTATTTCAGCAGACCTATGGATTCGAAGCACATCGAAACTTTTCGTGCATATGGCGGCGCTGTGAATCAAAGAGGTTCAGGTCCTGCTGAAGCCGCAAAGTTGGGCGCAATCGGAACAATTGTTCGATCCATGACTTTAGCTTTTGATGATCATCCTCATACGGGTTCTACTAATTACGGTGAAGGGGAGAATAAGATTCCAGCCATTGCTATCAGCACTATGGATGGAGATCATTTAAGCAAACTACTGAAAGAGGATCCGGAGCTAAGTTTCTATTTTGAAACTCATTGTGAAATGCAGGAAGAAGTGTTGTCATTTAATGTCATTGGTGAAATAACGGGCAAAGAGTTGCCTGCGGAAGTTATAGTGGTTGGTGGACATCTTGATTCCTGGGACCTTGGCACCGGTGCTCATGATGACGGAGCAGGCTGTGTTCAATCCATTGAAGTAATTAGGGTAATAAAAAGTTTGGGGATTAATAATAAACGTACCATCAGGGCGGTAATGTTTATGAATGAAGAGAATGGATTACGTGGCGGAAGAAAATATGCAGAGGATGTAATCGCAAAAAATGAAAAACATATAGCCGCAATTGAGTCTGACCGTGGTGGTTTTACTCCCAGAGGATTTGGGATGACCGGAACACCTGAACAACTGATTAAATTTCAAAGTTGGGCTGAGTTGTTTGCTCCCTATATGATTTCAGAATTTGTTGCCGGCGGCGGTGGAGCTGATATCGGACCTCTCCGACCAACCGGTACTCCTCTTATCGGGTATATTCCGGATTCTCAACGATATTTTGATTTTCACCATTCTGAACTGGATGTATTTGGTGGAGTAAATAAACGTGAATTGGAAATGGGGGCTGCAGCAATGGCGGCATTGGTTTACCTTATTGATAAGCACGGGTTATAAAAAAAGCCGGCAATTGGCCGGCCTTAATCATAATCTAACCACCAAAACTAAATTAATCGCGAGACAGATCAACGGTTGCTGAAGCTCCGTTGCTGGTAACCACGACTATGTTATCGCATTCACCATTACCAAAGTCAACTTCAAACACTCGCTGGCCTCTTGTAACTATTTTCTTACCGTCAACCGGTAGAAATACCTTATTCAGAGTGCAGGATACCTTCCATACCAAAGTTTCTGTAATTTCCATAGCGTATTCCACTCCATTTCTACCTACGCCGGTAGCACTTCCTTCCACATGGAATTCATCCTGCAGGATATTCGCGCCGCGAATCCAGGTTCTTATTTCCGTCATATTTCTGGTTACAAAAGTTTCGTCAGGAAAAGTAAGCTTTCCTTCAACCAGGACAATCTGAAATTTAGGCGGAGAATCTTGTCCTTCGGTAATGTTGGTCAAAGTTCTGACGCCCTCTACTTTAATTCCATCAAAATAGTAATCTTCAAACCGCACCGTTATTACAGATCCCGGGATAAACCTGTGTCCCGTATAGGTGATGATTATTACACCCTTTCTGGTGTGACCTCTTAAATCATTACATCCTTCTCCAAAATTGATAATGATCTTCTTGAGATCAGCATCATGGGTTACCTCGGCACAACCAAACCGGTCATCACCTTCCGTAACTCTTCCGCCGAGAGTTCCTCCTTCAGCCAACACCATAGAAAGGCCAGCCAATTCATCCGTATCTCCATAAGCCGCATCCATCTCAATGCTGGATTCAATATTTTTTACTTCCTCCGGTTCCAGTACCGCTTCATCTGATTCGCAAGAGCCTGCAAAAACTAACACTGCAAGCAATGGTAACTTCCAAATGTTTCTGAAATTCATTCCTTTTTTTCTCATTATTTTCAATATTGATTTGTTATTAGACTAAGAATGGGTTGAAAAGTTTAATGGGGTCTTTGGAATGTTTATCCCTCAATTTTCAGGATGGTAACCTGCGTTAATAAAAACCCCTTCTTTTAAAGGAATTTAGGTTCTTTTATTTAATCTGATTTGGGACGGAAGACCCTGATTATATCGGGGTTTGATTCCAGATATGGGCCTCCAATCAGGTCTATGCAATAGGGAATCGCGGGAAAAACCGCATTGAGACATTGCCTTATTGCTTTTGGTTTACCTGGTAGATTCACAATTAACGTTTTATTTCGAATTCCGGCAGTTTGTCTGGACAGAATTGCTGTCGGAACATATTGCAGACTCACTTGCCGCATCAGTTCACCAAAACCAGGCATCATTTTTTGACAAACTCTTTTTGTGGCTTCCGGAGTTACATCTCTGAACGAAGGTCCTGTTCCGCCACTGGTTATAATCAAAGAGCAATTCAGGTCATCAGCCATCTCACACATCGCTGCCTCAATTTCTTCTTGTTCATCCGGAATAACTCTGTAAACATCTTTCCAGGGCGAGACAAGATATTCACCCAGGGTTTCTTTAATGGCCTTGCCGGGGATGTCTTCATATATCCCCTTGCTTGCCCGATCGGAAACGTTAATTATGCCAATGAAAATATCTGTCATGAAAGGAAATGGTTTTCCATCTTAAGTTTTCTCCCCTTACGGAAAATTTGTTGATTCAATTTTCGTCCTCTACGCAAACGCTTCTGCTCATCTTCCGGAAGCTGGATAAATTCCCTGCATTCTTCAGAACAACAGTTTCCATACTTCCTGGCACACTTTTCACACTGGATAAATAATAAATGGCAGGCATCATTCTTACAATTCACGTGGGTATCACAGAGTTCTCCGCATTGATGACACTGGCTTATGATATCATCTGTTATTCGTTCCCCCAATCTTTCATCAAAAACAAAATTCTTTCCAATAAACTTGTTTGGGATTCCATGAGATTTTGCATCATTTGCATATTTGATAATTCCACCTCTTAACTGAAACACTTTCACAAACCCTTTTGATTTATAAAAGGCACTCGCCTTTTCACACCTGATACCCCCGGTACAATACATAACTATATTTTTGTCTTCCTTACCGGCAATCATTTCTTCCACCACTTTCAGGGTTTCCTTAAAAGTATCCGTATCTGGCAAAACTGCATTTTTGAAATGACCAACTTCTGTCTCATAATGATTTCTCATGTCAATTAGAATCGTTTCCGGATCATCGGTGAGCCGGTTAAATGTGGCGGCGTCAAGATGCGTTCCCGGTGAGGTTACATCAAAAACTTTGGCGTCAATTCCATCAGCCAGAATCTTATGTTTCACTTGTATTTTCAGTTTAAAAAAAGATTTGCCATCATCTTCGTAAGCAAAGTTTAGATAAGTATTATTTAGAGATGAGGAATCAATCCAGTCTTGAAATACTTTCTTAGCTTCTGCCGGAATACTGATTTGCGCATTTATACCCTCTGCAGCTACATACACTCTTCCCAGTACACTCATTTTTGACCATTCCCTATAGAGATTATCCCGGAATTGCCGCGCATTTAGAATATGCAGATACTTATAAAAAGACAAGGTAATTCTTTTCTGGGCGCTTTCTCTCAAAGCCTTCTTAAGCTCTTTGCCATTTACCTTATTGTGAAGGACTGACATCTTAATTTCTAGGTTTCAATTTACCTTCTATCAATAAATTATAATCGGAGCAGCTTAAAAGACCCCGGGCATCACTAAATGGGCAGGGCCAGTATTCTTTTCCAAAATTTTTTTCCTTAATTACAACGCCTAATCCCTTACAGACGGGACAGATTATTGTTTCTGTCCCTTCGCATTTTATTCCTTTCTCTCCATGCAATTCCGACACCATGAATTCTATCTCCTGGTTTCGCTCCAGCCTGTATTCTTCTTCGGCCTTCTCCAATAATTTAACTGATTCATCAAAAAACTGTCCGGTGGTACCTGCAAGTTCCATGTATTTATTCAACCAGTTGATGCTTTGTTTGTATCGCTTTAAAGACAGAGAATTTTTTCCGAAATAAAAACTAATCTTTGTGGGCAGCACTTTCATATTTTGAATAACATGCCGAAGGTGAAAGTCTGCACTATCAAAGGCACCCAGTTCCATCAGCCCGGCAGCAATTTCAATTTCTCTCTGGTAGGCCAGATCCTGTGGAGTTTGCCTGGCAAGGGCCATCAAAGGAATCAAAATCAGGAAAGTTATAACGTAAATTAATTTCTTCATTTTCAAAACACAAAGATAGGTAATTTGGCAGAAAGGGCGACTAATTATGGTTACCAGGCAATAATTTATGCTCAAAATGATCCCTGATATCTGCCCATTCCGAATCGATAATCGAGTACCAGGCGGTATCCCTGTTTTTTCCTTTGTCGACCATGTGATGTCTGAACACGCCTTCAAAAGTAAATCCAAGTCGAATGGCGGCATCCTTGCTTCTTTGGTTAACATTATTGCATTTCCATTCTACCCTGCGGTATTGAAGCGTATCGAAAAGGTAATTAAGAAATGTAAATATGGTTTCCGTATTCACTTCCGTTCGCTGGGCTTTCGTGCAGTACCAGATTGATCCAAGCTCAGCCACGCCATGAGTTATATTGATATTCATTATAGATGCAGTACCAACGAATTGATCTAGCCTTTTACTGAAAACTGTGTATGCAAGTCTGAGAGGATCGTTATTCATTTTGTTTAAGTAACTCCGGAACTCTTCAGAATTAATAAATGGGCCGGTATTCAGCATAAATTCAAAAATATCAACTCCCCGATTAGCTTCAGGTTTTGAGATTTCAAAAAGAATTTGAGAATGAAGGTCCGCATCAAGTGGAATTAGTTGAATGGACTTAAATTCGAGAGACGCTCGTTCAGGATATTTCCAGTTTTTTTTCATTGCCTGCAGGGAAAAGTAAAAATGGAATAAACCTTTCAATTAGCCTTCATTATGAAAAAATTTCAAGCCAACTGAGATAACTTTGCCTGTTGGACTTATCCATTTTCAAGAATTTTATAAAATGAAAATCAAGATGAATCCTACTTTGTCAAGTTGAGTTTTCTATTCTCGGAATTTAACCTCACCCTAAATCCCTCTCCACAGGAGAGGGACACGGCAGAAATAACCAAATCTTGAAACATGACAAATCAAGGTTAATATAAACTGACTTCAATTTTAGCAAAATTGATGGTTTGGATTTACCTGGAATTGAAATTTATAAATTGCCGGTGGTGTTTTGCAAATAATAGGGTTAGGTCTATCTTTGCAACACTTTTTAAAGGCCCGTTCGTCTAGGGGTTAGGACGCCAGGTTTTCATCCTGGTAACAGGGGTTCGATTCCCCTACGGGCTACTAGGAATTGAATTAAACCGCTAATTATCAGATTATTAGCGGTTTTTTTATTGCTTGGGTAGACCTATGGGTAGATTTGCAAGGATGATTAGAATGTTTTCATTCAACCTAAAAATGTGATTCAGGTTACACTCAAAAGCATAACACACTCATACCAGAAACCGAGCTTCGGAAAGTTCCCTGCCTATCTGATGAACGCCCTTTAAAATGCGCCTGGTTTGTGCAACCGATGGTTTCTTAATTCCCTTAATGTACTGAGCCAATAGACTTTGATTCATTCCGATGCGCTCGGAAAGCGCCTTTGCATTAATGACCTTGTAAAAGTCAAAGAAGCTTTCAAGGTCATATTCAAATTGTATTTCCTCAATGGTAAAGGTATAGCCCAAATCTTCAAATGAAAGATTCACCATTTCCAGGATCATCGTTTGA
>DASWHX010000033.1:0-7836 GCA_036397995.1 Cyclobacteriaceae bacterium | reverse complement strand
TAATATCCATAGGAGAGCCTCCGCCAAATAATCCGATATCAGTTCCGTCATCGGCTGCACCTTCGCAGGGAGACCCGGGTATTAAGCTTGGATCGTCACTGAAATTATACCTGACACTGAAGGGAACATTGACTAATTGAGGATCAACGCCTTCCAGGTTATTAGTGAGAACATTTCCATTTCCCCCCTGAATCGTGTTATCAGAACAAAAGTTAGTAATGTTATTGTCAATATTGTTTCCTGTAAATGTGTTACTGGCCTGGGCTCTTATTCCGTAGAAAATGTTGTTTCTAATATTGCAATTGGTTACATCACCAAAGGCCCGCTGAGCACTCCCGGAGGTACTGCTAATAAAAAGATTATGTTCAATGTCCGCACCATTTATCATATCAAGGGTTCCACCCTGAGTATTGCCATTTCCGTGGAAAATGTTATTTGCAATTCTCACGTTGGAATAGGACGTTTCAAGTTGAATTGCCTGATCGCCTGTACCTGTTATACCATCACCTCCAATACAATTTTGGATAATTATGTTTCCGGCGTCGCCATTGGTGTTCCTGAGCAATCTTAAAAATAAACATTTATCTATCATTATATTGGAGATCACTGAACCAGCCGGATCAAGGAGGATGGAGGTTAAATCTGTAAAAGTTATTCCCGAAATTCTAACATCTGATGCCCTGATGGTAACGTTTGTCATGTAGGAGAGAGCGGCCCCATCTTTATCCGGGTCTAAGCCAATCCCGAAAATTGTAATGGACTTGGTAATGATCAAAGCTCCGTAATTGTTGCCACCGGGAACTATATAAATAATATCTCCGGCACTGGCAGCGGTAAATGCATCTGTCAGTGCAGTTGCACCGGTAAAAACGTTTGGGTTCGAAGCTGTACCGGGAGCTGCCCCCGGATTATTATTTGCAATTAAGGTAGTTTGGGAATAGGCCGAAATGGATATTCCCGCCAGCAAAACCAGTGTAATGATTTTCATAGTCGTATCTTTTGGTTATAGTTCTTAATGTAATAAGACTACCCAAACTCCTTTATTTCCCGGTTTCTTTTTTGCCACGACTTTATTTTAAGCATCTTACCGGGAATTTGGTTAGTTTCAATAGTCGTATAGATGAGTTCTGAAATAAAAGGTTCTTTCAATCAGGAGGCGTTAGTGAAACGCTTATGGGAATCTTATGTTAAAGAGAATGACAAAAATGCTTTTGGAAAATTGTATTCGATCTATCACAACAGGCTAACACTTTACTGCCTTGGTAAATTAAGGAATCGTGAATTGGCCGAAAACGCGTCATCGGAGACCTTAATAAAACTTTTGCAGGTTGAAAAGCCTGAAGAAATTTCAGATTTTGAAAGCTGGCTTTTCAAGGTCGCGAAAAATACGTGCCTTACCCTCTTATCAACTGCCAACAGAAGGCAGGAAATATTGCAAACAAGGCACAAATCAATTTCGGATTCTGGCAAGCCTGAAATTGAAAAGAAGATGGATGCAGATGATCTAAGGGAATTAATTCATAAAACTTTAGATGAGACGAATTATGAGATCTGGGAATTACATCAAATGGGTTATGATAATGAGGAGATAGGAGAGAAATTAAATATGAATATTAAAACTGTGGCTAACAGAAAAGCTGAGGCAAGAAGACAGCTAAGGGAAAAAATCAAAAATACACAGAACCTTTGATTGAAATGGATTCCAAAAATATACACATATCAGAAGAACTATTGCGGGATTATTCTTTGGAAATAATAAGTAATGCAGCCAGAGCGAGAATCGATAATCATTTGCAGGAATGTGATCAATGTTCCGCTGTTTTGGAAGGGCTGAAGCTGGCAGGGGAAGAGGTTCTGCATGGGGAAGATTTTATGGCAGACCTTAAAAGCAGAAATCTCGAATTAATTCAACAGAATAAGTATGCCGCAGCAAACCCAAATCGATTAGGATCTTTGCTAAAAGTGGCTGCCGTTATTCTAATCCTGGTTGCGGCATCAGTTGCTATCCTGCTGCAAAGGTCTCCTGCCGCACAGGATCTTGTTTCGCAGAATCTGACTCAACCTTATGCAGCGCCTCCTTTGGAGAGAGGTGAAAATTCATTAAATGAGAATTGGCAGAAAGGGATTGAGGCTTACAGAAGCAGAAATTTCGAAAGCGCAGTTTCTTTCATACAGGAAAGTTATAATCAGGAGGCGAATGATGAAAAAGAATTTTATCTGGGGTTAAGCCTTCTTTACCAGCAAAATAGTGAACCCGAAAAAGCAGCGGTTCATTTTGAAAATTTAATTAACACAAGGTATTCAGAACAGGCCTTGTGGTATAAGATTTTGGCTTATTATTTATCGGGTGAAGTTGATTCATGCAAAACAAGTTTGGAAAAGATCGTATCCAGTAAAGTGCATTATAAGAAAAAAGCGGCTGAAAGATTATTGAAGAAGTTAAACCCTTAACCCACGCTCCGATTTGACATTCTTTTCCTGAAAGAATAAATAATCAGAACCAGAAGCATTGTCCCTAAAATGAACGAGATCACCAAAAAGTAATTTGACTCCAATTCCACCGGTTTCATAATTCCTATTGGAACGAATCCTGCCCAGAAGAAGGGATGGCTTTGCAAAGGATCATCTGCGTACTTTTTCAGGAAGGCTAATTTTGCTTCTCTGAGGGACTGGTCTTTTGTTTTTTCATTTAGAATATTTTTATAGAAATCTACCATAATTTCGGAGGTTGCCTCGTCGGGAACTTTCCAAAGACTCATAATTATTCCTTCGCTTCCCGCATATCTAAAAGCCCTTGAAAGACTCATGTTTCCTTCTCCCTTTTGTATTTTACCTACACCAGTATTGCAGGCGCTCAACACCACTAATTCTGAATGAAGTCTTAGATTGTATACTTCTGAAAGATTCAGGTAGCCATCATTAATGGAATCCTGCACGGGAGTAAAAACCAATTCTGAATTTAATGGCTCCAAATCATCGATCAACCCGTGCATGGCGAGATGTAAAATTTTATAATTTCCAGCTACTTCCTTGAATAATTTCTCTGTGGCTTTGGCTCCTGTAAATGCATTTCCTTTAACAAGATTGGCGATCAGGTTAACTTCTTCGGATGCACCTGGCAACTGCAAATTCCCGGACCTCACCAGCACAGCCATAAATTGGTTATCAAGAGTGTCTGACTCGGCAATGCCTGAATAATCGGGGGCAAAACCCGCAAAGATATTGGCGGGTTTCATTTTTTTCCGGGAGAAACCTGTGCTGGTCAAAATTGTTGCCGAGTTAGCCAGGCTTATTTGAAAATCATTGATGGCGTACTTGAGTGAACCATAATTTAGATGTGTGTCATCAACAGGCATGGAGGTTAATAAAGCATCAAAATTAAGGTGGTTTAAAATGCCATCCGGTATAATAATAATTTTTGCAGGCATCTCATTCATGGCGCTAAGTGGCATCCCTACTAATTGTTCAAAAAGAAAATTTGCTGAATGACAATACATACTATCGGCAACAGAGGAATTATTTGAAATGAAATCAAAATCGGAAATGCTTTGCCTGAAATTATAGGCGATAACGTTAAGGTTACCCGCATTGGGGATTTTTGTGAGGGCAACATTGTCTTTTGTTATTATGAAAGCAAAATAATTATCTTCTCCGGCAAAATATTCAATCAGGGCACCGGTCTTGGAAAGGATCTCATTTTGAATTTCTTCAATTTCGGGAGGGGCGTTTTCGTACTTAAGGCTAAAATATTGAGGATGCGATCTTCTCAGATCATTGACAAATGATTGATATAAAAATTTACTATTCACCAACCGTGATTCATATTCCAAAGCTTTTGAATTTTCTCCTTTCTTTCGGGCAGCTAAAACCCGTTGTTCCCAATATGACACATCCATTTTCAAATTCGATTCGGCCTGGATCAAAGAATCGGGGACTTCTCCGAAATGCTGAGCCCGGGAATTCTTAAGGGAGACGAGGAGAAGAAAGTTTTTACTTTTTTCCATCATGGAAAAAGCATTTTTCAGGTATTTCTTATCACCGCTGTTATTAAAGAGGCTAAGGGCCAGATCGATCCCAAGCTCATAAGTTGATAAAGAATTAGCAATGATCTCCTGCTTTGAGCCTTCGGATAAATTTCCATGACGAAGGGTGTCAAGAAGTTGAACAGCTTTATAGTTTGTATCGAAAGCCTGCCTGAGCAAATCCTGAGCGGGTAATTTTTGAGCAAAGTAAGCAAGAATGGTTACTTTGTCAGATAAGATCTTCAACAGTACCAACCTGGAATAATATCCACTCAGGGAAGGATTTACCTTCCAATCCAAATTATTAAAGCCTGGCACTGCAGATATCAATCCTTTTTGACAATTGGAAATAGCTGAATCAAAATTATTTTTTCTCCTATAAAAATCTCCCAGCCTTGAATACGTTATGGCAACATCCGGATGCTCTTCCCCGAATAACTGAAGTCGTGCGCTCAGACATTTTTGAAGAAATTCAAATTCTTTCTCTGCATTTCCAATGGATTTATAGAAATCTGCCAATTCCGCATAAGAATTTGCTGTATTCTGATGTATAGGACCAAAGATCTCAAGTTCTCCTTTCTGTGCTTTTTGCAAATATTCAAATTGCTTTTCTTTATCTCCCAATTTGGCGTATACCTTACCAAGATAATTATAGGTGAGTGGGAGAAAGGGATGTTGTTCCTTTTTCTCTGCTACTTGCAATGCTTCCAAATGATATTTGAGGGCAGTTCGATATTCACCCTTATTAAAATAAAAAGATCCGAGATAATTGTAATTCCTGGCCATTTCCTGGTCTTCGATGCCATAAAGCTCTGACCAAATACGGATCCCTTTGGATTGATATAAAATTGCCCGGTCGTTATCACCATTCAGTGCGAGAAGTTGAGCAATATTAAGATAACTACTTGCAACATTCGGATGGTTTTCTCCGAAACGTTTAATTCTCAGATCAAGTGCTTTTTGGTAAAACCTGGAGGCCTGACCATAATCTCCAAGCTGATTGTAACAAAAACCAATATTGTTATAACTGGTGGCAATAGCGCTGCTGGTGGGATCAAGGATCTTTAATCTTATTTCCAATGCTTTTTTATGAAGGTCAAGTGATTTCCTCATGTCTCCGAGAGCGGCACTTACCCAGCCTAACCCAAAATAAGTGGAAGCAGTAATTGTATTTTCATCCCCTAACACTTTTAAGGTGATTTGAAGCGCCTTTGCATAAACATTATAGGCCGAATCATATTTACCCTGCATCCTGTAAATAAATGCAAGATTGTTATAGCTGTCGACGACGGATTTATTATTCTCCCCAAATAATTTTAATCGGATACTCAATGACTTTTTTTGGCTTTCATAGGCTAAATCATATTCACCAACAGCTCCATAATACCAGGCAAGTCCATAATACGCCCAGGCGGCTTCATGACTAACTTCCCCTATCTTCTCAATAGAAAGGTCCCTGGATTCTTCAAGGTATTTCAGACCCTGATCATAATCAGCTATCTCGCTATAGGTCTTGCCAATCGAATAAAGTATAGTTGCATAATGCGTCCATGCGGAATTTTGTTTGTAAATGTCACCAGCCCAACTCCAATTCAGAAATGCGCTATCATAATTGCCGGCAGCTCGCTGCCGATTTCCGAGCTCAAATAATTGTCTGGCTAAAACAGTATCCGGCTTCTGCGCAAAAACATTTCCGGAAAGAAACAGGGAAATACCGATTAAGATACCTACGAAAATTCTGCCTAAAAACATGGGTTATAAATTGGATGAGATTGGATGGTAATCTTAAAGTAGCAAATTACACCCTTATTAACCAGAGAATTTTTGAAAACTTAGGGCTGTAACCACAAGTGGGCGGGATATTCATGTGGGATAAATATACTATCCACAATGAAGTAGGATTATACTTTGTTACTTTTACGGTTGTCGACTGGGTTGCCGGGCCGGAAACGTAATTTGGTTGGTGAATCCATCCCACTTACCCGCGCAAACACCAACCAAGGCTAAGGGTCAACTACAGTGTACGTGACAAAGTGTAATCCTACTTCATTGTGGATAGTGTTTGTTGCTTCCTTATAAATATTAATGGTATAATAACCTTCAATCAGCATTCGTTTTCTAAAAATATCAGGCGCCAGATCTTTCATGATTTTCCAAATTATTTATACTGAACTAAAATTGTCGGTTCTTCTTTAATTTGTATTACAATTTAAACGAATTTTACACGGGAATTTCGCAGAAACTGTTTCATGTAATAATTGTTTCCGCGGAACTGGTTATGAATCACATACCTTTGCCTCCTTACGCCGTTTTATGATCATGAATTCATGATTTGCCGTTACGTGGCTAAAGACCAAAAAATTGATGTCCTCCTTATGCCAAAAACCCAAATGAAAGAACATGCATAAAGACCGGTGGTTAAACGACTTTGAGGTAAATGTAACCTCTCAAAATGGCGAAGACGGGATTATCACCAAAATTTTTGAGTTTATCCCTTATCCGGACAAATGGTGCGTGGAATTTGGTGCGTGGGATGGCAAATTTCTGAGCAATTGCTACAATCTGCTTGCAAACAAATCATGGAAGGGAGTGATGATTGAGGCCCAAAAAAAGAAATACAAAGAATTGATAAGAACCTTCTCAGGAAATAAAGAAGTATACTGCATAAACAAATTTGTGAACTTTGAAGGTCCCGGAAGTCTTGACGAAATCTTGAACAACACTCCGATACCCCAGGATTTTGATCTATTATCTATCGATATTGATGGGAATGATTATCATGTATGGAACTCCCTGCATACTTATCGACCGAAGGTGGTTATAATTGAGTACAATCACTCCATCCCTTCGGATATTGAATTTATTCAAAAGAAAAATAATAGTGTAAATCACGGTTCTTCATTGTTATCCCTTACCCGGTTAGCAAAGACGAAAAAATATGAGCTTGTGTGTACAACGTTGTGCAATGCCATCTATGTTGATGAAAAGTATTTTAAGTTGTTTAATATTGAAGACAACAGTATCAATGTCTTATTCAAACCGCAATATGAAACACCAAGAATTTTTCAATTATACGATGGAACACTAATGTTAACTTCTGAATTCAGGTTGTTCTGGAAAAGCCCTATGGTCGTCAAACCCAAAGACCTGCAAGTGATACCGAAGTATCTTAGGTTTAAGAATGACAGCGGAGTAAGTAAAATAAGAAGACTTTTGTTCCGGATCTTCCTGATGTTGAAAGGCCAATAATTTTTGCGTGTGTTAAACGATCGTTCACCTTAGATTTCCACAGAAAGCCAACCCTTCCGTGCATCCTTCGTGAGAATTTAATATAACAACGAGTCGCGAGAAAGAAGTTTCCGTATGGGCTAATATTAACCAGAGAATTTTTGAAAACTTAGGGCTGCTCAATTGATAATTCTTTCGCATGGCAGGTTGTTAGAGATATCCATTCTAATTAATTGGTTTGAACCAACACCGAATATCCAGTCAGTTTACCATTGCCAACCACAAGTGGTCGGGATATCATGTGGGATAAATATACTATCCACAATGAAGTAGGATTACACTTTGTTACTTTTACGGTTGTCGACTGGATTGCGGGGCCGGAAACTGTAATTTGGTTGGTGAATCCATCCCATTTACCCAGCGCAAACACCAACCAAGGCTAGAGGTGATAAGTGATTGTAAATGTAACGTCATTAAAACTTCGGTTTGCTTGTTGGTGAAAAGAACACCAACAAGGGCTAGGGGACATCATCCCTCAAAATGAACGAGAAATTTCCACTCCTTTTCACTTGTTAAATAAAATCTC
>DASWHX010000032.1:0-6935 GCA_036397995.1 Cyclobacteriaceae bacterium | reverse complement strand
GCCTAAGGAGATGCTCAAGACTATTTGGGGGGCACAACTAATGATAAATGGGCTTGAAATCAAAAAAGAGCTCCGGGAATAGCTTCCCGGAGCTGTCCTAATCATCCCCACACACAAACCACACATAGGCGGTATTTTTAGCCTAATAGATATAAACCAAACCTTATGCCAAAGTTATATATACCAATGAATTAACGATTTATAAGCCATTTTCTTATATTTTGAAACTAAATATTTTCAATATTCCAAAATCTTGCAAGATTGAAAAACTGCATGTCAATTCATTCTTTTTTTCATATGCCTTCCTGCCATTAGCCAGAAACCCGACAACAATAAAGAAGGAGGCACTGGTTAAAGAAGTACAAAATATTTCCTTAAGGCTACAGCATTGGTAAACCACATCAATCCTCATTGGCCACTGCCCCAAAATTTCCGGCTCCATAGTGGTCCAAAAAATCAGATAATGATTAAAGTTAATTTAACCAGATTTTGAGTTAATTCAATCCGGCGAATCAACAACTCATCGAAATATGTTTAAGATTTAATTAAGAATAAAATAATTTAATGTTGAAAATAAAACTTTTTGGAATGTTTTATCATCATTGCTTCATATACCTACCTTAAAAACCATGATTAAGAACTACCTGAAAATAACCCTTCGAAGCTTATGGCGTCAGCGATTTTTCACGTTTGTGAATGCATTTGGACTTAGCATCGCATTGGCCTTTTGTACTCTTATCTATTTGTTTATTCTGGATGAATCCCGATTTGATAAATTTCATTCTAACAAAAAAGATATCTTCAGAATGAATGAGGTTAGTTATCTGTATGAAAACAATTCTTCCTTTTATGTAGGCGGAGCTCAGGCAGAAAGTGTACGGAAGTCAGCCTGGCTTCCGGCGGCGTTGGGCCCAACACTAAAAGATGAAATGGCGGAAGTAATCAGGGCAACCAGATTTAACGAAGGCAGTGTGGTTTTGAAACACAATGAAAAAATTTTCAAGGAAGATATGGCTTTTGTAGATGCAGACTTTTTCAAAATGTTTTCCTTTAAGGTTTTGTCAGGGAATCCAGATCATTTTTTTGATTTGAATGAAGAAATTGTACTAACCGAAAGCATTGCCAGAAAATATTTCGGAAACGATGATCCGGTGAATCAAACCATAATTGTCAGGATAGGAAGTGAAGAAAAGTCCTTAACAATTACGGGAGTTTTAGCAGATCCGCCCTCATATTCCAGCCTTGAATTCGGTGTGTTGATTCCTTCCCCAAACAGGTCTTATTATGAAAGAAATATGCAGAATTGGAATTCTTTTAATTCTCCAACGTTTGTTCAGCTTTCGCCCAATGTTATCTCAGAGAATTTTGAAGCCAACCTGCGGGTTTTCACTAAAAAATATTTTCAGGGTCAAATTGAGTACTGGCGCGAAAGGCAAAAAATTCCGGAAGGGGAGCCGGATTTTGAATTGGGTTTCACAAATCTTGCTGATATTCACCTGACGACCGATGTGAATTGGAATAAAGTCAGCGATCCTAAGTACGCGTATATCCTGGGTGGAATTGCCGTGCTAATTTTAATTATTGCTTGCATAAATTATGTGTCCCTTTCCCTTTCCAGATCTATTAAGCGAAGGCTGGAGGTGGGAATCAGGAAGGTCTCGGGAGCTCAGAAAGGGCAGCTTATTAGCCAGTTCCTCTTCGAATCAATGCTTCAATCATTTGTTGCCATGGTTATTGCCGTGGCCCTGATTCACACTTTTCTGCCATGGTTTAACGACTATACGCTCAAAGGAATTTCACTAGGACTGAAGGAATGGGCAACTCCGGGAATATTTATTTTCATATTAAGTATCGCCACAGGAATACTTGCCGGCAGTTACCCTTCTTTCTTCCTTTCAAAACAAAAGCCGATATCTGTTCTAAAAAAAGAAGTAGCAAAGGTCAGATCAAGGTTTTCGACATTTTTAGTAGGTCTGCAATTTTTCCTTTCTGGTGGATTAATAATATGTTCTGTAATTATGTTCAAACAAATGAATTTTATTACCCAAAAAGACTTGGGGTATAATGAAGAGCAAGTGGTGGTAATACCTACATATACAGGATGGACAGACGAGGGAGAGGAAACGGTTAAGCGATTTAGACATCGATTTGCAGGAGATCCGGACATTATTGGAGTTTCCGGAACAAGTGCGTCATTTAACCGAGGGTGGTCAAGGAATGGTTATAAAGTCAATGGCGAACAGAAAGCAGCGTTTGTATACCGGGTTGATGAAGAATACATCAAACTGCTGGATATTGAATTGATCGCAGGGAGAAATTTTGATCCCGCTATTCCTTCGGACAAGAATTCTCTGATAATAAATGAAGCCCTGGCCAAAGATATGGGGTATGATGATCCTCTGGCTGAGAGATTGGATTGGCACGAAGATTCCGTTGGGTATCAGATTATTGGAGTTGTAAAAGACTATAATTTCCTTTCCCTGGAGCATGAAATTGATCCTATGTTTATCATGATAAACCCTGAGGATGATAAAATTTCTACCATGCTTGTAAAGTTAGCTCCAGGGAAAATTGGCGAAGGATTATCAAAGCTTCAGACAGGCTGGAATGAACTTGTTTCCGATAAGCCTTTTGATTACTCATTTCTTGACGAAGATGTAGCAAGGCAATATGAATCCTATTCAAAGTGGACGAAGATTACCGGACTCTCAACGTTCTTCGCAATTCTTATAGCCTCCCTTGGCCTGTTTGGACTTGCCGGAATCAATGCCTCTAACAGAACCAAAGAAATCGGAATCAGAAAAGTTCTTGGTGCCGGTGTAAGCCATATCCTCTTCCTTATGACCAGGCATTATGTAGTACTCAGTTTAATAGCATTTGCAATATCGGCTCCCCTTTCCTGGTACATCATGGGAAAATGGTTAAGCGACTTTGAATATTCTATCTCTCTGAGCTGGGAATTGTTTGTAATCGCTATGGCGGGGGGATTATTAATTACCTTGCTCACCGTGAGCTATCATTCTATCAAGTCAACGATTGTAAATCCAGCGGATACTTTACGATATGAGTAATAAAAATTTTACTATGATTTCTTAATCCAGGATTTCTTTTGAAGGTCCCAGTAGTTTGGTTCGGTATCCTTAGTCTTCTGATTCCAATAATCCGGTGTTACCCTATGCCCCTCGAATGTACGTAACTCCCTGTTGTAGACTTTGACAATAGGATTAAAAGTGATATCAGGTGTTGCAATGGTGTATGTAGTAACTTCGCCTTCTTTCATGGCAGGTTTCTCCTGGATTTTAGATTCAACTGAATTAAGTAATAAAAGTTTTTGCAGAAATTCCGCACGTTCTTTGGTAAGATCCGCTTCAACTACTCTGCAGTCTATTCCATCTATGTCAATTATGGTATGTTGAAATTTATTCAGCGACATATCTAAATTCCCAAACTTAATTCTTTTATGAACTCAAAAATCGGGCTATAAAATCCGGTGACTATAATTCCAACTACGCAAATCATTAATGAAAGACGAGTGCTAAAATCTGATTTAAAACCAGCGACCGGACTATCACTTTTATTTATAAACATGGCTTTGACTACCAATAAGTAATAGTACAGAGAGATAATGGCATTAAGAACAGCGATTAGCAGTAATGTATAGAATCCGCTTTCCGCGGCGGCAGTAAACAAAAAGAATTTACCAAAGAACCCGGCAACTGGAGGAATGCCGGCTAATGAAAAAAGAGCCAGCATCATTACCAAACTTAAACGAGGATTTGTACGGTACAGTCCATCATAATCATTAATATTAACTTTGCCTGATGATTGTTCTACGGCAATTACTACCCCAAAAGCTCCAAGGTTTGAAAACACATATATCAAAATGAAATATATTACCGAGGTAATTCCCAGCGAAGTTCCACCCACCAATCCCAGCAGGATAAATCCGGCTTGCGCGATGGAGGAAAAGGCTAAGAACCTTTTGATATTTTGTTGCCTGATGGCAAATAGATTTCCTATTGTCATAGTAATAATTGCGACAGCATATAAGATGTCTTGCGAGACTTGACTAAGCGGGCGGAATATCCAGCCCAGAGTAAGCAATAGAATGAAAATTGCTGATCCTTTGGAAACAACAGACAAATACGCGGTGACGCTTGTTGGACTTCCTTCATATACATCGGCAGTCCAGAGGTGAAATGGCACAATACTAATTTTGAAAGCAATGCCCGAAAAGAAGAAAATGAATCCCATTACATTGATTATGTCACTTCCCAGATGCATTTGATTAAAGTACAGTGAACCTAAAGACGCATAAAGAATTGAAATCCCAAATAACAGGATAGCAGAAGAAAAGGCTGAAGAAAGGATCAATTTAATGCCGGCCTCGGCAGATTTACTTTGATATTGGTGAAAAGATGCAAGTGCAGCAATTGGAATAGTGGTTAATTCTAATCCCAAATAAAACATAATAAAATGCCCTGAAGAAATCAGATAATTAACTCCTATCAAACTTGACAGGATCAGCAAATAAAATTCAGCAATCTTTTTATCATTTTCTTTATTGCACAACCATTGCGATGACTGAAGGAAGATCAAAAAAACACCCAGGTTTAAAATATTTTTCATGGTTAACCGAACCATGTCAGTTACATACATGTTTCCGAACAGGCTTCCGGTATCAACAGGATAGAATCCAAAAAGAGTAATTATGCCCATAACAAATGAAGCAATAACCGGTATTTTCTTTTTCTTGTTATCAGGAATAGATAAATCAACAATCAGGATTAGAAGCACACCTGTTATCAGGAGTATTTCGTGGCGCATAATCAGGAAATCGCTGAGTTCCATTTTATAACTTAAGGTATTAATCGTGAAACAATTATTCCCAAACTATCGCTGATCATGTTAGACAGCCAAAAAGGGATTAAGCCGACAATGAGAATCCCAATTATCAAACTTGTTGTTGCCAGTTTTTCGTACCATTTGGCAGGTGGAAATTCGTTATAACTATCATTTTTCACTTCTCCCATCAATAAAGTGCCAACAACCCTGAGAATATAAACAGCGGTGACAACAATAGATGAAACTGCGATTATCGTAATAATACGGTGAAAGGCATCCGGGTGCTGAAAAGCTCCGACAAAAATAGTCATCTCAGCGACAAAACCACTTAAGCCGGGAAGCCCAAGTGAAGCAAGGCCCGCAATTACATAGCAAACGGAAAGGAAAGGCAGGACTTTCATCAGACCCCCCATTTCCTGAACAATTCTTGTATGGGTTCGTGAATACAGCATTCCAATCAAAGCAAAGAAAAGAGCGGTCATCAATCCATGGGAAACCATTTGCAGGACTGCTCCATTTGTAGCAGTCTTATTCAGCATTAATAATGCAAACAAAACAAGTCCGCAATGGCTAACAGAGGAGTAGGCGTTAATATATTTTAGATCTGTTTGCATAATTGTTCCCAGGGCTCCATAAATCACCGAGATAGCGGTCAGAATCAGGAAAATCCAGCTCATTTCCTGGGCTGCATCCGGCAAAAGAAAAATGGCAACTTTCAAACAGCCGTAACCACCAAGTTTCATTAGCACTCCGGCATGTAACATACTAACCGCTGTGGGTGCGGAACTATGACCATCAGGAGACCAGGTATGGAATGGAAACAAGGCGCCTATGACACCGAAACCAATAAAAACAAATGGGAAGAAAACCCTTTGAACTCCCAGGGGAAGACTTTGGTTTGACAATTCAATAATATTGAAAGAGTGTCCGCCATCAATATTAGAATTGAAATAAATTCCGAGAATGCCCACTAACAACAAAGCAGAACCGGTCATTAGCATAAGAGTTAACTTCATTGCAGCGTATTCCCTGGGGCCACTTCCCCATATTCCTATTAACAGGTACATGGGTATTACGGCCAACTCAAAAAAGAGGAACATCAAAAACAAATCCAGGGATACAAAAAATCCGAATACGCCGGTTGCAAGCAGAATAAGCGAAACAAAAAATTCCTTATATAAATTTTCAACTTCCCAGCTGGCAAAAATTCCCGCGAAAATAACGATTGAGGTAAGGAGAATCATGGCCACTGAAATTCCATCGACACCGATTGCATAATTGATATTGAGACTTTCAAACCATAAAATATTTTTAGAGAATAATACCTGAGCGGTATTACCTGCTTTTCTCTCTGTCAGGTAGGCAAACAGAAGATAAACAGAAAGTATTAATTGAATTCCCATGCCCACCGCCGCAATTAATCTGACTTGAATGCGTGATTTGCTTAATCCCACCAGCAAGGTGGTTAGAGCAGGAACAAGAATAATAATCGTTAAAATATTCATTTACTGATTCAGATAAATAAATGTTAGCAGTATTATTAAAACTCCAGATAAGAATATGAACGCGTATTTCTGCAGTTGGCCTGATTGCAATTCTTTTATATCTTCAGAAATTGAACGGGTTGAATTGCCAATTGCATTCATAAATCCATCAACAATTTTTCTGTCAAACCAGGCAATAGGTTTGGATATCATATTGAAAATAATTCTCCTGGTTATGAAAAGGTAAACTTCATCTATGTAGAATTTTCTGCTTGCCCCTAAATAAAGTGCGCCCAGAGCTGTCTTAATTCTATCCGGGGTTGATGATTTCTTTCGGTAAAATAAAGCAGCCGTAATTATACCTACAAACGTAATTCCGACTGATATTAGGGCAACTGTCCAATTTATATGCGGCTCAAGAGCAATACCATCAGAACTAATAAACTTACCAAACGGCACGAAGCCTGCCAAGGCAGAACCCAGTGCCAAAAAAATCATTGGAATCAACATGATGTTGGGAGACTCAAGGGGTTGTTTTTCATATGACTTCTCACTTCCCCAGAAAACAATAAAGTAAAGACGGAACATATAGAAAGCCGTTAACCC
>DASWHX010000031.1:0-19533 GCA_036397995.1 Cyclobacteriaceae bacterium | reverse complement strand
TTATTATATTTCAAAAGTTAAAAAAGGAACTGAAGAGCACGTGATTTTAGGAGAAGTGAAAAATTTGTTTGATTGGTATTCTACTTTTACCTCTCATCTGGATAGTGAAGAAAGTCCTGATTTAAGAAAAACAGTTGAAGGACTCACGCAAGACCTCGCCACGGAGGAGGAAAAAGTACAGGCTATTTTTTATTGGGTTCAGGATAACATAAAATACATCGCATTCGAGGAAGGCATGCGGGGATTTATACCTCACAATGCAAATTACATTTTTTCCAACCGGTATGGCGATTGTAAGGACATGGCTTGCATCACCCGCAGCATGCTTAAAATTGCAGGCATCAATTCCTACTTCACCTGGATAGGCTCGCGGGATATCCCCTATTCTTATGAGGAAGTTCCAACGCCGATTGTTGATAATCACATGATAGCCACTTATTACAAAGATGGGGATCCTCAATTTCTTGATGCAACAAGTAAATATACCCAGTATGGACTCCCTTCTTCCATGATCCAGGGAAAGCAAGCCCTCGTGCAGACCGGACCTGACAGTTACCGGCTGGAAACAGTGCCTGTAATTGACCGCAAAGTAAATTTTAAGCGAGATTCAAGTATCATAAAAATATCAAACGGTCGGGTTATTGGAAATGGTATACTTTCCGAGGGCGGTTATGAAAAGATTTTTGATACATACAGAATAACTTTTGCTTCCGGAACTAAGTTGGATGAATTGATCAAAGCTAAACTGACCCGTGGAAGCAACAAATTCCTGCTGGAAAATTATAATCTGACCAACCTTACAAATAAAGATTTGCCTTTAGAAATAACATATTCTTTCAACATTCAGGATTACTATAAGCAGATTGGCGATGAGATTTATTTGAATTTGAATCTTAGCAAACCATTTTTTAATCAATTAATCGATATTGAGAGGAGAAAATATCCCATTGAGACGGAATACAAGTATGAGCACACCTACATTACGACACTGGAAATTCCAAACGGGTACGAAATTGAACATCTTCCCCGGAATTCGGAGTTCATGAATGAAGTTGCAGGATATTCAATTAATTATGAATTATTGGGAAGTAAAGTGATTCTTCGCAAGACCGTGTTTGTAGAATATTTAATTCTAGCATTAGAGAAATTCCCGGCTTGGAATGACGTTATTAATAAAATTAATGAAGCCTATACAGACGCATTAATCCTAAAAAAGAAATAAATGTTCAAGAAAATCATAATATCAGTATGGACTTTGCTTCCTGCTCTGTCTTTTTCTCAGGAATATAAGAATACCGAATGGCATGAAGGGAGAGAAAGGATTTCTATCACCCCTGGTCATGAGAAATTACCGTCGCTTTATTTAAAAGATTATCTTCTGAATGAATATTTTGAGGAGGAGGACGATTTATACATTTACTCTACCGTGCATAAAATAATCAGGGTTAATAATGATGAAGGAATCCAGCGGCATAACAGGATTTATGTACCCATGTATAATGCGGTTGAATTGATTTCCATTCAGGCGCGATCTATAAGTCCTTCCGGCGGTATCCAGGACCTGAACAGCGATAATATCAAGGAAATAAAAGATGATGAGACTGGAAATGCTTTCCGGATTTTTGCTGTTGAAGGACTTGAAGCCGGGAGCGAGGTAGAGTATAAATACACTGCTAAGGTTGGAAAAAGATATTTCGGAAGCGAATTCGTGCAAGAATCAATTCCCATCCTGAATTCCGAATTCTTTCTGATCTGTCCCGAGCATCTGAAATTTGAATTTAAAGGGTATAACGGGTATCCTCAGGTAAATGAGGAAGTAAAGGATCAGAAGCGGTATTATTCTGCCGCCGTGAGATATATTCCTGAATTGGAAAATGAAGAGTATTCCGCATACACTGCAAGCCGGATGAGAGTAGAGTATAAACTTGCTTTCAACTTTGATCAGGGTCCGGGTGAGATACTTACATGGAATGATGCGACTCAGCGTATTTACGAAGTCATTTACGGGGGTGTCTCGGATCTTGATAAAGAAGCCGTACAAAAATTTATTAGTCTTATTGAATTTAAAGAAGTTGATATTGAAAGTAAAATCAGACAAATTGAAAATTATGTAAAAACTCATATCAGTATTCAGGAAGGCGCGCTTTCAGATATTGATGAATTAGCCATGATAATAGCTCGTAATTATACGAATACTAACGGTATTGTAAGATTATTTGCTGCCATCTTCAAGCAACTTGAGATTGACTCGGAAATAGTTTTAACCAATGGGAGGGATGAAACAGGTTTTGACTCAGAGTTCGAAAATTGGAATAACCTCTCCGAATATCTTTTCTACTTTCCCGGAACCAAAAAATTCCTGAGTCCGGATAAGTATGAATACAGGTACGGGATGGTTCCTTTCTTTTTGACTGACAATAATGGGTTGTTTATTAAAACGTTTTCTCTTGGTAATTTTGAATCCGCGGAAGGACGGGTTGAATACATCCCTGCCATAGGTGCCGACCAGAGTTTCGACAAAATGGAAATTGATATGAAGTTTGAAACCGGAATGTCTTCAGTACAAATTGACTTTAAGCGAACAATGGGTGGCTACAATGCGTTATCCATTCAACCTTATTATTCCTTTATTCCCGAGAATGACAGCAGAACAATTCTTGAAGACTTTGTTCGAAGTGCGGCCGAAGATGCTGTGTTTCAATCTATTCAAGTTGAAAATGGAGAAGCAAATTTATCACCCCTGGATTTCCCCTTTATTATCAAGGCAAAATTCACTTCTTCAACAATTGTTGAGAAGGCCGGTTCAAAAATTTTGTTCAAAATTGGAGAAATAATCGGGCCGCAGGTGGAAATGTATCAGGTAAGAAAAAGGGTAATGCCAATGGAAAATGATTATCTCCGCAAATATATCAGGCATGTTAATTTCACCATTCCAGACGGCTATGTGGTAAAGAACCCGGATGATATAAACATGGAGGTACTGCATCTCAAAGATGAGAAGGCAATTTTTGGCTTTACCTCCAACTACACCATTGAAGGAAATGTTTTAAAACTGGTTTGTGAAGAATATTATAATGAGCTGCGTTGTCCGGTGGAAGATTTTGAAGAATTTAGAAAAGTGATTAATGCAGCTGCCGATTTTAACAAAATTGTTTTAGTATTGGAAAAAAAATAATTATGCAAAAATTCTTTTTACTTGTCCTTACCGTTTCCCTGATTGTTTCTTGTACATCATCCTCCAGGCAAGAGATTGCAGATGCTTCCGATTCCGGAACTGATGAAATTACTACCGATTCCGGCTTAAAGTATACAATGATTAAAAATGGGTCAGGACCTGAAGTTGAGAATGGCAAAAAGATCACAACTCATTGCATCCTCACCCTGGAAGATGGCACGCTTATTTGGTCAAGCCGGGATGACGGAAGAGAATATGTCTTTGTTCATGGAGTTACTTCTCACATCCCGGGATTTGAGGAAGCCTTATCGTATATGAAAGAAGGCGACCGTTTGAAAGTTCATATCCCATCTCAACTCGGATACGGGCCGGCCGGCCGGGGCTCAATCCCGCCGAATGCCAATCTTATTTTTGACATAGAAGTTTTAACGGTTGGTGAAAGAAGCGATCTTTAATTGCCACCTTTCTTCTTAAATAAATCCTTTATTTTCTTCTGAGCCTCTTCCGCGGCAGCTTTCTTAATGCTGTCTTCAATAGCTTTCTGTTTGGCAGCAAGTACTGTCTTAATGCTATCTTCAATTTTCTTTTGGGCGGCTTCGGCCATTTTTTTAATTGCTTCCGGATCCTCCACTATTTTTGCCAATGAATCCACTGCTTTTTGTGCATTAGGGTCGCTGGTGAGTTCTTTGCTCACCAGCTTTTTGGCTTCATCTGTTGCAGCCTGCGTAACTTTCTCCTGAACTTGTGCCTGCGCGCCGGAACCAATTAATGCCGGTCTTGGTTTATCATAAGTTCCCTTTAATCCAATCTTCAGTTTTATGACATCGGAATCTTTGGGTGCTGATCCTGTAAGTGAAGCAAGAGTATTGTTCAGCTGGCTTCCAATTTCACCTGCGGGAATATCCATATCCAGCACATAATCCAAATCACCCTCAAGCCCGGTGCTGCCTGAAATATTGGTTTTGTAATTTCCCAATTTAATATCAAATGGTTTTACACTAAGCCTTCCATCTTTAATGGAAACTGAAAGTGCCAAATCCTTGATACTTACCTCATCTGAATTACTCAATTTGGTAAGACTGGTAATACCCGAGATAACCTGAGAATCTTTTAATGCTGCCTGCGCGATCTTAATCAAGCCGGAGCCTGATATCGAATTCATGAGTGGCATCATGTCTTGTCCAAGGTCACCTGAGATAGTGAACTTAGTTGAATAATTGCCCGTCATGTTTTTGGCAACCGGGGCAAATGTCTGGACAGTGTTAAAGGTATTGAAGGATTCCTTTATGGATAGCTGATTAATATCCAAAACGAAATCGAAATTTGGCTTTTCAATATTGCGGGTATCATATTCGCCGTCCATAACAATTCTCCCTCCTAAAATTTCAAACCCGAAACCATCCAGATTCAACACACCGTTCTTTACTATAATTCTACCTTTGGCATTATCAAGGATCATGTCATCATATAGTATCCGATCCATTTTTGCGGCAAGAATGAAATCAATATTTTCCGGAATCTGCACAACCTCCAGTGCCACGGTATCTTCTGGTGCCACTGATTCATCGCTCACCTCTTCATTCATGAATTCATTTAGATCAACCATTTGAGAATTGAAATTCATTCGGCCCACAATTACCTCATCTTTTAATACATAATTCATATAGTTGCTGATGTTTCCTGAAAGTTCCAGATCGGTTTTTCCCATATTGCCAATCAGTGAATTCAACTTTATTTCCCTGGGATCAAAATTTGCAACAGCTTTCTTAATGCCAAAACCCATGGTTACATATTCATTGTCAGTATAAGAAAAGTCAGAAATGGAAATAGTTCCGCTGGTGGGCAATTTGTCATAGCGCTCCGCGTCCAGGTCAGACATTTTTCCTGATGTTTTTATATTTGCCATTATTTTACCGGTAAGAGTCATTCCTTCCTGAGGAAATATTTTCATCATCTCGCCAATATCCAGACCGCCGTTCATGTTCACATCCCAGGCATAATCATCGAGGTTTTGTATAGTCATCCTGGCTTCTATCTCATCTTCGCCCAATTTCATACCAAAATTCTCAACCCTGATTAGCGTCTCCGCCATTTTCCCGGTAGGATTTGACACTATGGAACTAAGCCTTATATTTTCAAGAGGGATTGGAAAATCTGCTGACTTCACATACCCGTCCTTCATTTCCATGCGCAAATCTATGGCTGGAATTATGGAATTTATACTGTCGTATACACCTTTTGCTTTAAGATCCAGGTTGAATTTGCCACGCAATTCAATGCCTTCCATTGGGAACATGGTGGAAAGTTCGGCCAGATCGAGTTGAGCGTTAGCCTGAGCATCAATAGGATAAGTCTTCAGATTCTTTACCAGAACCCTGGCGTCAACCGGGTTATTCCCAAAGTCTAAATGCATCTTACGTAAATCTACTACTGTGTTGTCAATTACGCCATCCTGATTATCAACCCTTAAATCCAAATTTATATTTCTTATGGCCGTAGGCAGATCAGGATATTGAAACATTGCATCACTCACGTTTAGTGCAAGGTTAAATGCCGGCATGCTTGTTTCAGAAAATACTCCCTTCACCATTCCTGAAAAACTGAGATTCCCGGAGGTATTAATTGAGCTGAAGTCGGAAGTATAAATTGCCGGAATCAGGGAAAGCAAACTTTTAAAGGAGTTGTCCGTGGCAGAATATGTTATATCCATGTCGATGTCTTCACCCGGCATGCTAACCCATCCATCAAAAGCCAGTGCAAAGTCATTCAACTTAATTTCATTTTCTTTGAATGTATACATTGACTGATCCAGATCAATATTTAAGGTAAGGTCCGCATCAAAAGATCGATTGTCAATGTAATTAACTCCGTCAAAAGTTATTGCAACCGTATCTATATGGGTAAGGGTTTTCAAATCAAAAACCGAAAGGGTAAAATCACCACTGCCGGAATGAGTGAGTCCAGTCAGCTTTGCTTCGATGGGCATCGTCGCATCATTATATTCAATGAATGCACTTCGGATTTCCCATCGATCTATCCCAAACGTCATATTGTCGGCTGAGGTGGATTCTTCAATCGTTTCCTGCGTTACTGTATCTTCCGATGCAATGGCAATGTCATAATTAGCGGTTCCGTCTTCCAACACTTTCACATAGATCTGCGGTTGATCAAGAAGAATTCCTTTAATCCGCATCTGTTTGTCAATTAAAACACTCTTGAGATTCACTTCTATCTCAAACTTTTGTACCGCCAGAAGCACTTGCCCTTCAAATGGAGCACGGTTAATCACGCCGAACTCGCTCAATGATACAGTTAGATTGGGGAAATTTCTAAACATGGTAATGTCAAAGAGATCTGCATTGAAAAAAACATCTGCATTAACATTTTTTTCAATTTCAATTTCAATAGCGCTACGAATATCGTCTTTAAAGATTATTGGGATTGCTATAGCCGCGACGATTACCAGAACGAATAAGCCTCCGATTCCATATAATAATTTCTTCAACATGGCTTTATTATTTTAGGTGAAAGGATAGGCAATTTACAAACATTAATTTATAATTTCGTTTCCCCTACATTATGATTTAAGCAAATGAGTGAACCAAAAATCGATCCTGAACGATTAATGCAAAGAATGGAAGAAATGGCAAAAATCGGAGGCTTGCCAGGTGGAGGTGTTGAAAGGCTTACACTCAGTGAGGAAGACAGGCATGCGCGGGATTTGCTGAAAAGTTGGATGGAAAATCTTGAATTGCAAATTACGATAGATGAGGTCGGCAACATGTTTGGCATCTTTAATCCGAATAATTCTTCTGACTCACCAATTTTTTTAGGCTCTCATCTGGATACAGTGGGTAAGGGAGGAAAATACGATGGAAGCCTGGGTGTTTTGGCAGGCCTGGAAGTTATTGAAACTATAAAAGAATCCGGAATATCTGTATCAAATCCCATTGGGTTGGTAAATTTCACCAATGAGGAAGGCGTCCGTTTTACTCCTGACATGATGGGAAGCCTGGTCTTAAAGAGTGGAATTACTGTGGAAGAGATATTAAGAATTAGATCTGTGGATGGGAAATCTGTTTTTGGGGATGAATTAAAGAAAATCGGTTATGATGGCCCCGGAAAAGTAAATGATTTTACTGCTTCTGCCTACCTTGAGCTTCATATTGAGCAAGGTCCGGTTCTGGAAATTGAAAATGTGAATATAGGAGCGGTTGAAATGGTTCAGGGAATTAGCTGGAATGAGGTTACGCTTCATGGTGAAGCGAACCATGCGGGAACTACGCCGATGTATTTGCGTAAAGATGCCGGTTTTGTTGCCGCTTCCATTATTCAATATGCCAGGCAGCTTACCAAAGAGATTGCCGGTCAGGTAGCCAATGCCGGACTTATCGAAGTCGAGCCGAATTTAATAAATGTGGTGCCGGCTAAAGTCAGATTTACATTGGACATGAGAAACCAGGATAATGTTAATCTGAAACTAGCTGAAGAAAGTTTAAAGGCGTATGCGCAAAAAATAGCCACGGATGAAAATGTGAAACTGGAAATTAAGTCACTAGTGCGGTTCGATCCTGTGCACTTTGATAAAACTTTGATCAATTTGGTTGAAAATTCCGCGAAGGACCTTGGTTATTCTGTGAAACGAATGCCCAGTGGTGCCGGCCACGATGCTCAGATGATGGCAGCGCTTTGTCCAACTGCTATGATTTTTATTCCCAGCAAAAATGGTGTCAGCCATAGTATTCATGAATATTCAAGTCCTGAGGATATTGAGCGCGGCGCGAATGTATTGTTACGGGCGGCCTTTAAGCTTGCCAGATAGTAAAGGTGAGAAGTCTGGTTTGGTGATTTAGTGGGGGGGACAAACTACGGAATGGGGTAGACAACCTGGAGTGAGTGGATACTGGGGAATCGTTTTTATTTGGCTTAGTGGTCTGTCGGGTGACAGACCACGGAGGGGGGTCTGACAAAAACAGACTACCATGGAGTGGATACTGGGGAATCAATCTTGTGAAATTGGTTAAAGGTGTTTATCTGGCTTAGCCCGTTCTTCTCTGCAAAAGTTGAAAAATGCTTTAATAAATCTTTCCATCCTTCATCACAAACTTTACTTGCCTTAAGACTTTTATATCTTTCGTGGGATCTCCTGCAATAGCCACCAGATCCGCGAACATGCCCGGCTTTATGCTTCCAATCCGGTCTTGCATATGCAGAATTTGCGCATTTCCTGAAGTAACCGCTTTCAAAACATCCTCAGGCTGCATTCCGTAGTCTACCATCAATTCCAGTTCGCGCGCGTTATCACCATGAGGGTAAACACCTACATCTCCGCCAGCCATTATTTTTACACCGGACTCCAATGCAAGTTGGAAACTTTTGCGTTTTTCGGTGATTCTTAATGGCTCTTTTTCCGATCCCTTTTTCCATCCATTGTATTGCAAAACAGCATCCCCGGCTGCAAGGGTTGGGCAAAATGCAACATTCTTTTCTTTCATAAGTTTGAAAATCGCTTCGGTTCCGCCATCTCCGTGTTCAATGGTTTCCACGCCGGCCAAAATTGCTCTTCGCATTCCTTCATGCGAGCTGGCATGCGCCACCACATATCTGCCACCGCTTTTTGCTGTTTCCACCATTAACCTGATTTCTTCTTCGGAAAAAGTAGGCATGGCTTCGCCTGATGGTCCCCATCGATAGTCAGCATACACTTTAATAAAATCAGCTCCCTTGCCGATTTGGCTTCGAACTACCTTTACAATATTACCGGCATCAGCTTCCTCAGCTCCAAGGGGAATATCAACATGATCTGCAAAACCTTTTGGTCCGTAACTTCCGGTGGCTACAATTGCACGGGTTGAAATGATCAATCTGGGTCCGGGAATTATTCCTTCATCAACAGCTTTTTTCAAACCAACATCAGCATAACCTGCCCCTTCAGTTCCCAAATCACGCAGGGTGGTGAATCCGGCAAGCAATGAATTCTTCAGGTGTAAAGTTGCGCGGGCAACTCTTTCTGCAAACGACTCTTTAAGTACCTGATCGTTCCAGCTTGTCTCATTGTAAGGATGAAGCAAAATGTGTGAATGACCCTCAATCATTCCGGGAATCATGGTTGTTCCGGGAAGGTCAATGGTAGTATATGTACCAGATGGTTTTATATTCGCGCCGACCTCTGATATTATTCCATTGGAAACAAAAACATTCCAACCTTCATGCATATTTTTTCCATCAAAAACCCTTGCAGGTTTTAATAAATAGTTTCCCTTTTGTGTATACCCGGCAGAAGGTGTTACCATGTTAAGTATAAATACGATTATTACCAGTTGTTTCATATTATTCTACTTCCATATAGTTTCTGAAATCATGACTTCTTTTCCTGATCCTGCATGAGATAATCTGTAGATCATTTTATCATCGAGACACCATGATTCAATTCGAATTTCATCGCCTAGTCCCGTTTCACCTTTGAAGACTGCATCCATTTCATAAAGGGTTTTCTCAACATGAAGAGATTCGGGTGTCGCGCCCATCATCCAGGAATAATAATAGACATTGTTTGTATGATTATTCAAATCCAAATGCTGCCAGCCTACATTTACTTTGCTTTCATTGTCAAATTTCTCCGGAGCAACAATTTTCCTTTTAAGATCAATCCGCGGACCTTCTTCCGTATCCGGAATTTTCTCCCCAAACTCACGCGGAATTTTTATAAGTTTTCTATTGCTTAAATTGAAAACAAGCCAAGCGGTAGATGCAAATCCCAGTTTTTCACTCTCACGCCAGATTTCAAATTCACGAAATGCATATACTCCCCGGATTCCGCTTGGCCAGGTTTCAATCCTTATTTTATCCCCATAATGCGGCAAGTTCGCGACCTTTAATTGCATTCTGTAAAGAAGCCAGGAGATCCCTTTCTTTTGTAACTCTCCAACGGAAAAACCCAGAACCTTGGCATGGTTACCGGCCGTTTCCTGCATAATATTAGTCAGACCAGGCAAAGAAAGTTTTCCAGTCCTGTCAATTTCATTTCCACGAATCTGATATTCTTCAATAAACAAAGTTCTATTACCTCTCATGCCTTAAAATACTGCAATCCTTTTTAATAAATGAAAATTCAGGCATGAACTTCCAAATTATTCAAAATCAGGTTGGGGATGGATGCCTTTGACTGAAGGAATTTTTGACTGGTTTGAATCTGAATTTAGCTTTGCGAATAATTTCTCGTTCGCAGTAAAGAATTAGTAATAGGCATATACCTGGCTCTTTAGGCTTTCAAAATCTGTAGAGTCAGTCTTTTCAATTTCAACTTGATCCGACAGCATTCTCACCACATCTTTTCTAAAACCCATTCGCATCGCGATGTCTTCACAAAAGACTAATTCACTTTGAGTAATCTTTCGGTCCACTTTCATCAGGCAAATGGAATTGTAGAGATACTCAAACTTTTGATTTTGTGACAATGCTCCCAGGGTTCCAATGGGTTCTTGTTGCTGAAACAGGTAATCGACGGTTTCTTTGGGAAAATTCTTCTCTGTAGCCAGATCAAAGATCATTTTTCTCTCCTCTTTCGTCACTTTCTTATCTGCCATCGCTAGGCGTATGAGAATATTGATCTGTTTTCTGGTTACTATATCCATTTGTGAAGAGAAAAAGGAATGAAAATTAAATAAAATTAAATAAAATCAAAGCGTAATTGACAATTTTCTTTAATCATCTGGTTGATTTAGCTAATGTTAATACTCAGAAGTAACATTTATGTAACTTTTGCCTGCCCAATTCTGGTTTTTTCCTGCCCTCCGAATTCCAGATGAGCGGATAGTTTCCGAAAAGTTTTAATCAGAAATACCTGGTTACAACATTTACCCACCAGTTTACAAATCCCTTGTAGGGCGGGTATAACATTTTAACTGCGGTAAAACCGGTTCTTTGAATCAGCACGGGTTTCTCATTAGAAAATTGTTTAAATCCGTAAAATCCATGGGATTTACCAATGCCACTATTATTAACTCCCCCAAAAGGTAAATCAGGATGAGAGAATTGAAGTACGCAATCATTAATAACGGCAGTACCGGAACTTGTTGATCCAAGAATCCGCCTAATATTCTTTTTGTTTGAAGAGAAAATATAAAGCGCCAATGGTTTTGGTTTAGAATTGACCATGCTTACAGCTTCTTCAATTTTATCAAATGAAATAATGGGCAGTATTGGGCCAAAAATTTCCTCTTTCAAAAGCATTGTATCCAAAGTCACATTTTCAAGAATTGTTGGAGACATGAATTTCCCAACTTCGTCAATTTCACCGCCCGCGGCCACCGTTGCTCCTTTTTCAATGGCCTCTTCCATAAATTTACGGAGCCGGCCGAGATGATTACCGTCAATTATTCTGCCGTAGTCAGGGCTTTCTGAAAGTTTCTCTGATCCACGGCCAAAAAACCTGGTGATGTTATTCTTCATTTTGTCAAGCAGCTTTGCTTTTATTGAGCTGTGCACTAACACATAATCCGGTGCAATGCAGGTTTGACCCGAGTTTAAAAATTTTCCCCAAACCAATTTCTCAGCAGTGTCTGAAATATTGCATGTCGCGTCTACGATGGCTGGGGATTTGCCACCTAATTCCAGAGTAATTCCTGCCAGATGTTTGGCGGCGGCCTTCATCACCTCCTTTCCAACCCGGGAACTACCGGTGAAAAAGATGTGATTAAATGGAAATTCCAGCAACTGTTTGGCAACTTCGGAATCACCCGTAACCGCGTAAACTTCTTTGGGACTGAATACTTCTCCCACCATTTTAACAATTAAGGAAGAAGTGTTTGCTGATTTTTCCGAGGGTTTCAGGATTGCGGCATTGCCAGCAGCCAGGCAAGCCACCAGCGGACTAATAGTGAGATTGAACGGGAAATTCCATGGAGCCATAATCAAGGCAACACCTTTCGGTTCATATTTAATGTATGAACGAGTACCCATATAGGATAGGGGTGTTTCTACATAATGATTTCCCGTCCATTCATTGATGTTCAGCAGTGCTTTTCGTATTTCTGCAATTACCGGTCTGATTTCTGAGAGTTTTACTTCCGCATCTGGTTTTCCCAAATCCGCCTGCACCGCTTTAACAATTTTAGCTTCGTTGAGCAGAATCCATTTACGTAGTTTTTTTAAGCGAACCTTTCTTGCAGAAATTCCTTCTTTTCTAAAATCCGCTATTGATGATTTCTGTTTTTCAAATACAGAATGGAGATTTTCAACCTCAGAATTCTTCAGTTCTGTCACAGTCATCGTTAACAATTGAGTAAAACTAAATATAATATATCTTTACAAGATTGATTACTTAAAATTGCAAGATGAACAAATTAAATGAGCCTGAAGCCCTGAACAGTGTGGCCGATTTTCACCATACTTTTAAACATCCTGTCGAAAAGAAACCGATCATTCCCTCTGAAGAACGATGTAAATTAAGAGTTGCCTTGTTAAGTGAGGAGCTGAAGGAGCTGGAAGAAGCAATAAAAGATAATGACATTACAGAAGTTGCTGATGCCCTTTGTGATATTCAGTATGTGCTGAGCGGCGCAATTTTGGAATTTGGACTTGGAGAAAAATTCAAAGCTCTTTTTGATGAAGTGCAGCGATCCAATATGAGCAAAGCCTGCAATTCCATGGACGAAGCTGTGGCTACTGTTACATTTTATAAAGATAAAGATGGAACAGAATGCTATATCAAGGCAGCCGATGGTAGATTTCTTGTCTACAGAAAATCCGACAACAAGACCATGAAATCCATAAACTATTCTCCGGCAGATCTTAAGAAAATTCTTTCCTGATTCTCTTTACGCTTTCAGGTATTCGTAATTTCATCTTCAGAAGCGGATCCGTTTCTGTTTTTCCTGCCAAGAGATTTAAAGGAACCACTCCTGCCCAAATAGGTAAATCATAATCCTCCGGTTCATCTAAAGGAGGACCTGTTCTGATTTTTGAGGATGCCTGATCAATCATGACTTCTAAAACACTGGTCGCTTTTAACTCCTTGAAGTTTGGTTTCCTTGCTTCATTCCAGCGACCCTCCGCGATATGCTCTGTAATAATTTTTAATGCCGCATTTTTTTTCTTTTCTTCCACCAAACTGGCCGTTCCGAATACAACTGCCGACCTGTAATTCATGGAGCTGTGAAAGCTAGAGCGAGCCAAAACAACACCATCCAGAAGGGTAACACAAATACAAACGGGAATTCCTGATTTCAGGATTTTCATCAACCTGCTGCTGGTAGCTCCATGCAAATATATTTTGTTCCCTCTTCTGCCATAGGCCATTGGAATAATGAAAGGCTGCTTGTCAAGAATAAAAGCCACATGGCAAACAAACATATTATCCAGAATGGCATAAAGAGTTTTCGCATCATAATTTGCGCGTTTGGGGACCCGATTGACTTTATTTCTCGAGGTAATTGTAAATTTTTTCATTGATTGGTTCTTGATCAAAAAGAAGGCCGAATATAAATGGTTTTTTTGAAATGGTTTTAAAAGTAATCTAATCCCATGAGCGTTTATTAAAAAGCAAATAGCCAAGATGTAGCATTACCGTAAACTGAGTCTCGGGATCATCATAGTAGTTCCCGCCCAGACTAACCGGACCCAATGGGCTATGATAGACAAAACCTACAGCTGCTGAAAAGCTGAGGTGTTCTATGCTATTGTCGTACCCGGGTAGCTGAGTCTCTGCCTCCACAATTTTTCTGAAAGCTTTAAATACGTAGCCTTCCATTCGCAGTTCAATATTTCTTGCTACCGCTATCACATTTCTCAAACCTCCGGCGATGTAACTATGGGAACGGAAATTTTGAATGAATAGAGTTTTGCTATCGGTATTTGGAGAAAAAGCAGGAGCCGCTATCAAGGTACCAGTATAGTTTGTCAGGAATGGCTGGTTTGTTACCACCGTCTCAAAAACATAGCCTGGAGAAAAACGACCTAATTTGAAATAGCTCTCCGCGGTAAGCTTAAGTCTGTACCATTCGTGAAATTGCTCCGAATCAACATTAAGGACGGATGTATTTCCGGGCTCATAAAACTCATCTCCGAGGAAATAGTCAAAACCCAGGAAAAGCCTTGAACCGCTATTTGGATATTGCTTTCTGTTTAATGAGTTTCTTGAAATCTCTATAGCATATCGATACCCTTTGAGTTTTACCCTGTCAAGTGTATCGCTGGAAATATAATCCCGGTTGTTGCCAAAAAGGTTGTCATTATTGTAATGGCTGGCCTGGATAACTGCTTTGAATTTGGAGCCCACAGGAAACCCAAGATTTAGTCCATATTTTCTGTCAGTTTGTAATATCGCGGTAGGTGAAGAAGCATTAATAAAGAAATCGCTCATCCCGAGGTAATCCCAGTGATTATAAATCAGCTCTGGTTCAAGATAAAATTGAATCCCCAAAGGGAAGCTTATCCTTGAGCGATAGGCAGCCGACTGGTAAAAACTTCCTGCATAAAAAAGTGCGCTATGATCAAACAACACTCTGTTAAAGTGATAGAATCTTCCTTCCAGAAATATGTTGCTTACTTGTCTTGTACTGATAGCGCCCCCCAGCTGAACTTTAAACGCTCGCCTTGGTTTGCCGCGTAGTTCAAAAAAATAAGATTGCAGCTCCCTGTCGTAAATCATATTTGGAAAAATGTCCTTGAAGTATGACTGTCCTACCAGCCTGTAATATCCCTTCTTAATTTCTTCGAGATTAAGATAATCCTTCTTCAAATTGAATTGACGGCTCACGTAGGATTGTTGTCTTTTAGAAATTCCTTCAAATCTCAAACCACCAAATGAGAGAGGCTTGTACTTTTTTCTGAAATTTTCTCTTTCTACTTCTACTTCTTCCTCCGGCTTAAGTTTGGCAACACTGGTTCTTATTTTATCTATATGATTGAGAGTGGCCAGGTACCCACTGTCGATCATCTCCTTTGCCCTGTTAAAATCAAACGGAGTGAAACTACTTAAATCCGGCTCGATATATATATCCTGTTCTCTAAGTTTACCGACATCCGAATTATTCAATACTGAAAAAAGGATCGCATTATTAACAAGCTTATCTGCTTCAGCAAATGGGTAATCTTCGAATTTCTTTATTGACACGTTGGAACCAATAATTACATCAGGATTAAAGTCTTCTATCATTACATCAACGGGAAAGTTATTATAAATACCTCCATCGTATAAGTACCTTCCTTTTACCTGTATGGGTCGGTAAAATAAAGGAACGGTAAGAGAAGCCCTGAGTGCTTCATTGAGTGTTCCATCCTTAATCACAACTTCCGTTTGGGTAAAAATATCCGCGGCCATTACCCGTAGAGGAACAAATAGACTATCGAAATTATAATCAGCTAATTCTGATGCCTGGGCCAGCCATTCAGCCAGAATCATATTAATAATTTGATCATTGGCAAGATTAGAGGCAATGGTTGCCGAAAGGGTTGAGTCAAGTTTCAGGTCGACTGAAACAAATGAAGGATTATCTTCTCTCTTATTAAAATAATAATTGTAAGCCGGGTCTTCTCTCCCATTTACCCAATTCAAAAATTCTTCTGAAAGTACTACTTTCTCAATTTCTGATGCCGAATACCCCGCGGCATAAAGTCCTCCGACGATTGCGCCCATGGAAGTTCCGGCGATGAAATCGATGGGAATTTCCTTTTCTTCAAGAGCTTTGATCACCCCAATGTGGGCCAGTCCTTTGGCACCTCCACCACTTAAAACCAGTCCTACCTTCTGCGCGTTGGAGAACCAAGGAATAATTAGTGATAGTATTATTAAAAAAACTCGTGAAAACATTCTTTCCAACTTCTCAAAATTAATGGATTTTATTCCAATTGATAAGCAGGTGAAGTGGAAATCTGAAATGCATGCTCAGAATTCCCGCTCATTAAGATAGGTCTGCCTGCCGGAATCCGTCTGGCGGAAGAACCTGGTGTGACGAACAGGGGTTGATACGGCATTGGAAGAGAATTTTCTTCTCTTTTTTTTGAAGAAAGCGCGCAAAATCATCTAATTCAAAAAAGTCTGTTAATTATTAATTAAACCCTATTTACAGATTATTTTATAAGTATAGTAATATATAGTATTTCTTTTTAAATATACAATCGTTATTTATGCTTTCAAAAAGCAACAAAATGAAACATTTTAAACATTTCACAATAGTAGTACTGTGTGTATGGATGATGGCCTGCAAAGAAAATGAAGTGGCAAAATCTTTAGACCCGAAATTTGAAAATCAATCGTTTGAAGAGAACGTGCTTGGGATGTGACAACTCGATAGCAGCTTTCAGTTCTCAAGAAACTACCACTATCTCATCAGATGAAATTTCAAGGGTTACAATAATTGATAATTCCGGCAATCCGATTTGCAGTGAAACCTGTTCGGGAACATCTCACGTTCTAAACACAGAAAATCTAAATCGTGGAATTAATTATTTAAAAATACAAACAGTCGAAGGAAGAACCTTCCAGACCAGAATAATTAAAAACTAAACAAAAAGGCAATGAAAAATATGACAATCACAATTATTGCGTTGCTTCTCTTCGCAGGATGTGGAGATGAACAACAAAATGAACAACAAATGTCCATTTATGGAACTTGGCAGTTGGTAGAGCAGAGATTTGGTAATGTTAGTAATTCAGGCAGTTGGGAAAATGTTCCGGATGGCTACACTATGGAGTTTGGCTCAGATCAAAAATACATTTCTTCGAGTAATGCAATTTGTAAAAGTAATCCCTCTAATACAGGGACATTTAATTTAACTACTAGTCAGGATGGAAGTATCATAGTAATAGAATTAGAATGTGAGGAGAGTGAGAATAATTTATTCTCAATGGAATATTTATACACTTTTAAAAATGGTTATCTGCTATTTTCCCCAACATTTTCATGTGATGAGGGATGTTCTTACAAATTTAAAAAAATAGTTGAACCACAGACAGGGGCCGAACGAAGGTGGTGAAATTTACAAGTTTAGCAGAGAAGATGTAAAAAAACAGAGGCTCAAAGATGTAAACTTTTATATTCTTAATGACTGGAATGACAGGGAACCAAACAGACCCTATGAAAATTACGTGATTTTTGAATATGATACTTGGCCGACCGGAGAAAGAACAGCAACCTGGTATCATGGAAATAGGGGCTATACTCATAAATATCGGTCTGCTGATAACTATTACGATCTTGATGAAGTTTACAAATCTGACTTTTCCTTTCATTAAGTAAATAATGCATGTATCGAATGGCAGGCAAGTTATAATTAATTAGAATTTTATGAGAATTTTTTTCATATCCATGTCTATTGCTTTTTTCCATCCTTCTTTTGCCCAGGATAAAATCACCAGAAACAATATTTATTTTGAGGCAGGCGGGGCCGCCTTTTTTTATTCCATCAATTATGAAAGGTTATTTTTACGAAATCCCAGACATAACCTGGCTGTACGATTAGGCGCTACCGTGTTGCCTTTAAGTCGAAAAACCGAAAGATTGATCCACGGGCTGCCCATTGGGATATCGTACCTGGCTAAAGCAAAGAAAAAGTATTTTGAAGCAGGCGTATCTGTGGCTGGCTTGAGAGATCGCTATTACCCCGATTCCAATTTGGGTGTAAGTGATGAGTTAAGCGAAGAGTTGATTCTAATACCCTCCGTTCGTTTCGGTTTCCGGAGTCAACCGGCTGAGAAAAATCTTTTCTGGAACATTCTTTTCCAAACATCTATTATTTCAGCAAATGAATTCCATCGTTATTCCTACAAAGATTCAGAGCGGTACGTAACTCCTTTTATCAGCGTCGGAGTCGGGTATGCGTTTCACTGAAAACCAGATTACTTAAACTCCAAATTATTTGAAATCGTTCCCAGCGGGCTATAGATAATTAATATAACCACCTGCCAGAAGAACTGATCAAATCTTAAAAACCTGGGGAGCCTAACGAAAGGAGTTGGCTATTTTTCTAAAAACCTCCTGCATGCAACTCCGTACCCGGTACTTCTATCGCGCTGAGTTTTTGCAGAATTTCATCACGGGCCAAAAAATACCCGGTTAAATTCTCTTCTGCTATAGGTTCAGATGGAGGAATATCTACTCTCAGTGCATCAACCTGCACACCATTCTTCCAGAAACGGAAACACAAATGCGAACCACGGGCTAATCCGGTACTGCCCACGTAGCCAATTGTCTGGCCTTGTTTTACTTTAATGCCTCGTTGTATTCCTCGTGCAAATTTTGACATGTGAAGGTATTGAGTCGTATAAATACCATTATGCTTGATCTTTACATAGTTTCCATTACCACTTGTGTATCCAGCTTCCGCAACAATACCATCCCCCACGGATCTTATGGGGGTTCCGGTAGGAGCTGGAAAATCGGTTCCCAGGTGAGCTTTATAAATTTTTTGAACCGGATGAAAACGCCTGCCGGTGTATCTTGAACTTATTATTTGAGTGAATTCCAGGGGGAATTTCAATAAAGCTTTTCTTAAACTCTTACCTGACTCATCAAAATAATCGATACCGTTTCCCTGATCATAATAAACTGCAAAAAACTCTTTGTTATCGTGTTTAAAACTTGCCCCCAATATTTCACCAAGTCCCACTGAATTGCCCTCCACCAGCTTTTCCTCGAAAATTACCTTAAATTCATCACCGGGAAATAAGTAAAAGAAATTGATTTGCCAGGCAAATACATCCGCAAAATCATTAGTTAGCTGGGGTGACAAACCCATTTGAGCCATAGTCTCAAAAAGACTGCTCGTAATTGTACCCGCTGCTGTTTTTTCAACAATTTCAACCGGTCGTTTATGCATCTCAATTCGTATTGAGTCTTCAAAATGGAACGCCACATAATCTATAGGATTGGGTTCGTAAAATAATACTTTTGCTGTATGTAAAGAATCATTAGAACAGATCAATGTATAGGGAGTATTGGATCTAATTCTTCTAACATCAAAAACTCTTCTTGAAGCTTTGCCAAGTTCACCGATTCTGCCTGGATCTATGTTATGCTTGGCAAGTATTTCTGACAGATTTTGATTTCTTTTTATCTTTCCCTGTTCAACAAGGAGATCATCCACAATCATTCCAAAAACCCTGGTAGGCTCCTTCTGTGCAACCACTTCAGCAGGTATCCTGCGCCCAATTTCAATTCTTCTATTGAATTCGGCCACTCTCAGCATGTAATACCATCCCGATGATCCAACCAAGATCAGCACAAAAATGATTTTTAAAACCTTCATTTTATCTCTGTGAAATCATTTAAAAATCCAAAAAATCATTCAATGATACTTAAATTTTACTAATTCTGAAATAAAACCGGATTTCGGGTAGCGTCTAAGTTTGGAATCAT
>DASWHX010000030.1:0-47980 GCA_036397995.1 Cyclobacteriaceae bacterium | reverse complement strand
ATTTTCTGAAATAACCTTCAGCCATTTGGCTCCGGCAAGAATTTCCTGTACAAAGGATAAGGATTTTTTTCATTAGTTAAACTCTTCTGATTTACTCCTTCGTTCCATCAATATCGTATTTCTCCACTCATTTTCCAATTTGGCCACCTTTTCCCTATAGCCAATTTCCCGAAATCCAAAGGCAGAATGCAGTGCATAGCTTACTCGGTTTTCAGGAAACAACGAACATTGAAGCGTATAAATACCATGCTTCTCCACCTCATTTAAAAGATGTGACATTAGCATTTTGCCAACTCCTTTGCCCTGTGATTCCTTTGATATGTAAATGCTGACTTCAGCAACTCCCGCATATACCTTTCTATTTGAAACAGGCACAAGCGCAATCCAACCAATAGCATTCTTATCTTCACAAATTACGAACCGGCAAAATTTATGGTGATTCATATCCCAGTCTTCCCAGGAAGGGCAGGTGGTTTCAAATGATGCAATTTTCGTCTCAAGGCCATCCGCATATATTTTACTAACGGCCGGCCAATGCGATTTGTCCAGAGCTTTAATTTCCAGGGGAATCACGAACGTTTAAAGTTTGGCACCACAATGTTTACAGTGTATTGCATCAATATCATGACCTTCCTCCATGCAATTGCCACAAACTTGTGTTGGTAATTTCTCAATCGTGCGCTGTTGCCTGACCATTTCCGCCGATACAATGCCGGTGGGGACGGCAATGATTCCATAGCCTAGAATCATAACAACCGCGGCAAGACTCTGGCCCAACACTGTTTGCGGAGCAATATCTCCATAACCGACAGTGGTTAGGGTCACTACGGCCCAATAAATACTGGTTGGAATACTGGTAAACCCATTTCTGGGTCCCTCAACCATGTACATCAAAGTACCAACAAGGATCACAAGGATAAAAACCGTTCCCAGGAAGACGAGAATTTTAGCTTTGCTTGCTTTTAATGCATTTGAGAGATTACCGGCTTCTTCCAGGTATCTCACCAACTTCATAATGCGGAATACTCTGAGCAATCTTAAACTTCTTATTACTAACAAGGTTTGAGTGCCTGCCAGAATTAAACTAAGGTAGGTGGGGATAATGGACATTAAATCAACAATACCAAAAAATGAAATGGCATATTTTATTTTGTTTTTAATTACATACAACCTGGCCAGGTATTCCATGGTGAAAATAACCGTAAAAACCCATTCGATAATTCTCAATTCTTCACCAAAATCGATGCTGATTGTGCTAACGCTTTCTAATATTACCGCCATTACGCTTAGCAAAATGGCAACCAGAAGAATGATGTCAAATCTTTTACCGGCGGGGGTTTCCGCTTCAAAAATAATGGTATACCAAAGTTCCTTTAAGCTTGGCTTTTTTTCAGGACGTTCGTTACCGGGCATTAGTGGTCTGCAAATTAAAACTCCCTAAAATAGCAAAAGGAAGGTAATTAACCTTCCTTTGCATCCAAACTTAACCCTTAGCAACTAATTTATCCTGAAGAATAATGTATGATCCACTTTCATTATAAGTTCACTTGCTTTCAGATTTTTCATTAATCGTTTGTCTTTTTTCCTTGAAGCATCGTTGAGATCAACCTGCGTTTTGTAAATGAGCTTTTCATTACAATCATAAAATTTTAAATTTACTATGTTCTCATGAGACGAGTCTTCAGAAGTTTTTAAAGTCTGAATAGGTTCAGCTTTACCATTGGTTGAAGATTCCAGATCGCTGAATTCTTTGACAAGTGAGAAAGATACAAACAGCCCACATATGATTAAGAATGAAATCTTTCCGAAGATGTATTTGGCTCTCATTTTATTTTAAGTTTTTGACCTTTGCTTACATAGAATACCAAGCTTATGCCATTTAGTTTCACTTTTTATAAGTTACTTAAAAACAATAAGTTAACTCGTAGCTTTTACCAGATTACCAGGTAAAAGTGTTCAAGAATGAACAATTTTCTATCCGGAGATGAACGAGTGGCTAAACGACAAAATCGCGCTGTCTGAGAGCTTCAAAGAGTACAATAGCCGTGGCAACGGAAACATTCATAGAATCAGCCTGGCCGAGCATCGGGATTTTGATCAACTTATCAGCCCCGGTTTTCCAAAAATCTGTTAAGCCTTCGGATTCTGTTCCCATCACAAATGCGATTCTTCCGGAGAAATCCTGTTCAAAGTACAACTCTTCAGTTGCGAGGTGAGTAGCAAAAGAAATAACCTGGTTTTGGCGCAGCCAGGCGAGAGCAGCCTCAGAAGAGGCAGTTACTGTATTAACCGAGAAAATACAACCAAGGCTGGACCTAATGACATTGGGGTTATAAATATCAGTTTTAGGATCGCAAACAATCAAACCTGAAACTCCGGCTGCATCTGCGGTCCTTAGTATTCCACCTAGATTGCCGGGCTTTTCGACAGCTTCAAGTATGATATAAATAGAATTTTTGCCAGGATTGAGAGAGGAAAGTTGCAAATTATTAGGAATGCCGATACCTATTATTCCACCGGAATTTTGCCTGTAGGCGACATGGTTAAAGACTTCAGAACTTATATTCAGGATATCACTGGTTTTAATGCCAAGACTGAAGAGCTGATCCAACTCAATCTTCAAAAATTCCCGGCAAATGAAAAGAGTTGGAATCTTTACTCCTGCTTCCAGAGCCATTTTGACTTCTTTTTCACCTTCGATAATAATCAGGGATTGTTTTTTTCTGACGCCGCTTTTCTTAAGGTGAATTAAATTTCTAATCTTTGGATTCTTTGTGCTGGAGATATATTCAGACATGGGGTTAAAAATCGATAAAAAAATACTTTTTAAAGAATCAAAAATAATCATTCATGAAAATTGTTTCACCGGTTTGGGGAGATTACGAATTGATAGATAGCGGGGGCTATGAAAAACTGGAGCGGTTTGGCAAATATGTTATTTCCAGGCCGGAGCCTCAGGCTATCTGGTCAAAAGGACTTAGTGATCCGGATTGGCATCAGCAAGCAGATGCAAAATTCAATAAGCTGAAAGGCAGTGCTGACAAAGGGCAATGGTCTTTAAAAAAAGGTATGCCGGAGCAATGGTGGGTACAGTATCATCTCAAAAATTCCAAATTGAATCTCAGGTTGGGGCTAACTTCATTTAAGCATGTGGGAATTTTTCCGGAGCAGGCGGATAATTGGAATTTTATTTATGATACCATCAAAAGAATGAATAGTAAAACCACCATTCTGAATTTGTTTGCCTATACAGGCGCTGCTTCGCTGGCCGCCAGAGCCGCCGGCGCGGAGGTTGTTCATCTGGATTCAGTGAAGCAAGTGGTTACCTGGGCCAGAGAGAATATGGAACAGAGTAAGCTTTCGGGGATTAGCTGGGTTATTGAAGACGCTTTAAAATTTGTGAATAGGGAAGTAAAAAGAGGAAGAAAATATCAGGGAATAATTCTGGATCCACCAGCTTATGGCAGAGGACCAAAAGGGGAGAAATGGCTGCTGGAAGATTTACTCCCCGAGCTGCTGATTCTTTGCGAAAAATTATTGGATGGTCGAAATCGATTTTTGGTCTTAAATCTTTATTCAATGGGATTATCTCCCCTGGTGGCAGAATCTCTTGTTAATTCCATATTCAAACTGAAGTCGGACGCTGGAGAATTATTTTTTCAAGATAGGGCAGGAAGAAAGCTGCCTCTTGGGGTATTTTCGCGATTTACTACGCAGGCCTGATAATTTCACAGGACAGATTGACAGAAGGTTTAAGGCTTGAAGCTACGGAACAATATTTGTCGACAACCAATTGGGCAGCTTTTGCCAGTTCTTCAACGGTTGCATCAGGTGATTCCAGGACAACTTTGCACCTGATGGCAGTTATGGCTCTCGGATGATGATCCCGACGGGTTCCATTTGTAACCAATGTAAGGCCAATCACGGTTTTTCTCCTTTTTCTCAGGATGTCAATTACATCACCACCGATACAGGTACCCAAAGATCCCAGCAGTCCTTCAACCGGAGAGAGATTTTTCTTAACTTCTTTGTTCCTCATATCAATTCTGCTGGATGCACCCGTCTCATTGGATGCTTCAAATAAATCATCTTCCAGGTATCGTGTAGTAATTACCATTCAAAACAATGTTACAATAGTACAAGTCAAAGGTATAATTTTCTGATAAGAAAACACCCCGATGAGTTTACTTAGATGATTCGTGAGTTTTATGCAGGAATTTATCAAGTCAATATTGGAAATAATAAGTTTATTGGTAGGTATTGGTGAAAGAGCCCAATTGGGTGGCCGAGCCAATGGAAGAATCAGACTCGTTAACAGGATCTCGCTAATTTTTGCTGTTACCAGTTTTATTCAAAGCCCCGTTTTTTTTCTTCTGACCGATTCCTTATTCATTTTTAGTGCTTCCTGCTTAATTGGCCTGGGATTCCTGATTCCGCTATTTATTAACTGGAAGAAAAGATACACGCTGGCAAAAATTTGCCTGATAAGCTATATCTGCCTGGCAAACATCTTTTTTACACAATCACTCGGCAATGAAAGATTAGGGCAAATGCTGTGTTTCGCTCTTATAACTCTTCCTCCCATGTTTTTTGAAACCGAAAAAACAATCTGGAAATACCTCTGTTACCTTTTCCCTGTAATTACATTCCTGAGCCTGGAATTTCTGGATATCATGCCGGAGATTGAAGTGCAATCAAATTTTTTTTCCATACTTCAGTGGATTCTGATTACCACTATTTTTTCATTATCAATATTGAGTGTTAATGGCTTCAGTCAGAATGTAAACAGTTTGTTGGGTAAATTAGAAATACTCCTGCAGGATTCTCAAACCAAAAATAAGAAACTGGAAGAAAGCCAATTCCTTCTTAAAGAAAGCAAGGATGAAATGGTAGTTGCAAACCGTGAGCTTATTAAATACAAAAATAATCTTGAGCGGATGGTAGAGGAGCGAACCAAAGCCCTGGATCTATCAATAAGACACCTGGAGTTGGCACAAGATGAGATGAGGCTTGCCAAGGATCAGGCGGTTAAGGCCAACATGGCTAAAACGGAGTTCCTTGCCAATATGAGTCACGAAATCAGATCTCCCCTTAATGCCATACTGGGATTTACGCAGCTACTGAATATGCTTGCCAGGCAAAAGCACCCTGATTTAGAAACCCTGGAGATACTTGATAAAATTCACATCAGTGGTGAAAACCTTTCAGAACTTATTAACAACATCCTTGATCTTTCAAAGATTGAAGCTCGCCAAATGATACTAAATGAGGAAGACCTTCACCTAAAGCAATTAGTGAAAGGAATCTATCATATTAATAAAGGAAAGGCAGGAGAGAAAAATATTAACTTCCAGTATTTCTACGACGATAATATTCCTGATGTTGTACTTCTTGACAGAACCAAAACCAACCAGATCATGATGAATCTTGTAACCAATGCAATTAAGTTCACTGATCCATTTGGAAAAGTATTTCTGAAGGTGCAAGCTGATAATAATTCAATTTCGATAAAAGTGGAAGACACCGGGACAGGAGTCCCCGGACATATGCATGAAAGTATCTTTCATCCTTTTGTTCAGGCAGATGGAACAATCACCCGTAAATATGGCGGTACCGGTCTTGGGCTTTCGATCACCCGCAAAATGGTTCACATGATGAGTGGTTCAATAACTTTAGAAAGTGAACCAGGGAAAGGAAGCATTTTTGAAGTAAAGCTTCCTTTGCGCGCAGGAACGCAAAGAATTGAATTAACAGAAAAAGAGTTTACTTCATCGTTTATCAAACCTGGTGTAACCGTATTGCTTGTTGAAGATAATAGTATGAATCAGGAGGTGATGAAAAGATTTCTTGACCTCAATGGCTTTCGGGTTATAATTGCTGAAAATGGTGAGGAAGGTATAATAGCATTCAAGAAATACAATCCGGAAATTGTGCTAATGGATATTCATATGCCGGTTATGGATGGGCTTCAGGCAACTAAAGAGATCCGAAATTCAGGAAATTTATCTGTCCCAATAATTGCCATTTCCGCCGATGCATTTAATGAGCAAAAAGAAAATGCATTAGCTATGGGTTGTAACCATTACCTGACCAAACCTATAGATTTTACGCATTTACAGGAGATCCTAATAAAATTTCTTCCGGAGTACTCCACAAAATAGAAGCTACATGCTTCTTCTGTATTGACCCCCAACTTCAAAAAGTGCATGGGTAATTTGACCCAGGCTGCAATACTTGGAGGCTTCCATCAGGATTCCAAAAACATTCTTGTTTTGAATGGCTGCCAGCTTAAGGTTATTGAGATTTTCTTTGGTAAGCATTTCATTTTGATGGTGCAAACTCCTGACAGTGGCAATCTGGTTTTCCTTTTCTTCTTGTGTGGCCCGGATTACTTCGCGGGGAAGTATAGTAGGAGAGCCTTTTGATGAAAGGAAGGTATTGACACCAATAATGGGATAATCGCCTGAGTGCTTCAATGTTTCGTAATGCAAACTTTCCTCCTGAATTTTGCTTCTTTGATACATGGTTTCCATCGCACCGAGAACACCACCTCTTTCTGTTATTTTGTCGAACTCATACAATACCGCTTGCTCCACCAGGTCAGTAAGTTCTTCAATAATGAATGAACCCTGGAGAGGATTTTCATTTTTTGCGAGCCCGAGTTCTTTATTTATTATTAGCTGAATAGCCATGGCCCTGCGGACTGACTCCTCAGTAGGCGTAGTAATTGCTTCATCGTATGCATTAGTGTGCAATGAGTTGCAATTATCATAAATAGCATATAGGGCCTGCAAGGTGGTGCGAATATCATTAAAATCAATTTCCTGGGCATGCAAGGAACGTCCGGAAGTTTGAATATGATACTTAAGCATTTGAGATCGTTCATTCGCATTATATTTCAGCTTCATCGCTTTAGACCAGATTCTACGGGCAACTCTTCCAATAACCGAATATTCCGGATCTATCCCATTCGAAAAAAAGAAAGACAGATTGGGAGCAAACGAATCAACATCCATACCCCTGGAAATATAATATTCTACAAAAGTAAATCCATTGCTTAATGTTAAAGCAAGCTGAGTAATAGGATTAGCACCTGCCTCAGCTATATGATAACCTGAAATAGAAACGGAATAAAAATTTCTAATGGTATTTTGAATAAAATATTCCTGAACATCACCCATTAATTTCAGCGAAAATTCAGTACTGAAAATACAAGTGTTCTGTGCCTGGTCTTCTTTTAGAATATCTGCCTGGACTGTTCCCCGAACTGAAGAAAGCGTTCGAGCTTTTATTTTTTGATATACTTCCGAAGGAAGGACCCGGTCGCCGGTAACTCCAAGCAGCATTAGTCCCAATCCATCATTTCCTTCAGGAAGTTTTCCCTGATAAGATGGTCGCAGGTTTTCCTTCCCCTTAAATATTTCCCTTATTTTAGTTTCAACTTCCTTTTCGAGTCCATTTTCGCGGATATATAATTCACATTGCTGGTCGATGGCTGCATTCATAAAAAATGCGGTGATTGTTGCCGCCGGACCATTGATAGTCATGGATACGGATGTTTTGGGATCAATCAGGTTGAATCCGGAATACAATTTCTTGGCATCATTGAGGCAACAAATACTTACACCGGAGTTACCGATTTTGCCATAGATATCCGGCCGGTAATCAGGATCTTCACCATACAGAGTTACGGAATCAAAAGCCGTGGACAATCGATTTGCAGGCTGGCCAAAGGAAAGGTAATGGAATCTCCTGTTTGTTCTTTCGGGACCACCTTCGCCGGCAAACATTCTGGTTGGATCTTCTCCCTGACGTTTGAACGGGTAAACGCCCGCGGTAAACGGAAATTCTCCGGGGACATTTTCGTTTAACAACCATCTCAATATATCTCCCCATGCTTCAAACTTAGGTAAAGAAACTCTTGGAATCCTGGTGTGAGAAAGTGACTCCGTATAAGTGGTTAGCTTGATATCTTTGCCTCTTACTTTGTAAATGTATTCATCAGCCGAATATCTTTCTTTTTTTGCAGGCCAATCTTCAATCAGTTTAAAATTTTTAGGATCAAGCTCAAGCTTTAATTTATCAAATTCACTCTTAAGTCTTCTTACAACTTCATTATCCGCAGATTTAAATAATTCTATTGTGCCATGAACATTATAGGCTTTCTGCGCGATAACATACTGTTCTTCAACCCATTTAGTATAATTACGATTTGCTTCTGAAATTTCTGAAAGGTACCTAACCCTATCCGGAGGAATAATAAAAATTTTTTCAGACATTTCGTTGGTTGCCTCGAAGGATGATTTTAGATCTGCACTCGTCTTATCTATAATTAATTTGATTAGTGCTTCATAAAGATTGTTGGTACCCGGGTCGTTGAATTGAGATGCAATTGTTCCGTAAACCGGCAATTCTTCATCTTTGGACTCCCAGAGCTGGTTATTTCGCTTGTATTGCTTGCGCACGTCGCGTAATGCATCAAAAGCACCGCGCTTATCAAACTTATTTATCGCGATTATATCCGCGAAATCCAGCATATCAATTTTTTCAAGTTGAGTGGCAGCGCCATATTCAGGGGTCATTACATAAAGAGATAAATCTGAATGTTCGATTATCTCCGTATCCGATTGGCCAATACCGGATGTTTCCAGAATTACCAAATCAAATCTGGCCGCTTTAAGTATATTGACAGCTTCTTTGACATATTTCGACAAAGCCAGATTTGATTGCCGCGTTGCCAGTGATCGCATGTAAACCCTGCTGTCGTTTATGGAATTCATTCGGATTCGGTCTCCCAGCAGGGCGCCGCCTGTTTTCCTCTTGGATGGATCCACTGATATTATTCCGATGGTCTTATTTGGAAAATCCATCAGGAATCTTCTTACCAGTTCATCAACCAGGGAAGATTTGCCAGACCCGCCGGTACCGGTGATTCCCACAACTGGAGGAATTTTTTCTTGTATCTGTGAAACAACAGTATCCAGGAAGATTTTTGATTTCTCGGGGAAGTTCTCTACTCCTGAGATTAGCCGGGCAATAGCTTGTGAATCTTTTTTCAGAATTTCATTAGCCTCACCATTTACATTTTCTCCGATAGTGTAATCTGAGTTTTTCACCAAATCATTTATCATGCCCTGTAAACCCATCGATCGCCCATCATCGGGAGAGTATATCCGGGCAATGCCATAATCCTGAAGTTCTTTTATTTCTTCAGGTAAAATAGTTCCACCGCCTCCGCCAAATATCTTAATGTTTGTTGCTCCTTTTTCTTTTAACAGATCATACATGTATTTGAAATACTCAACATGACCACCCTGGTAGGAAGTGATTGCGATGGCTTGCGCATCTTCCTGGATTGCGGTATTTACAATTTCATGAACACTCCGGTTGTGACCCAGATGTATAACTTCAACTCCGGTGCTTTGAATAATTCTTCGCATGATGTTGATCGCTGCATCATGGCCATCAAAAAGTGAAGCTGCAGTTACAATTCGAATGTGGTTCTTGGGCTTATAAGGGGCTACGGCTACCGGCATATGAATTTCCCAGGTTATGAGCTGGTAAAATTAAGGATTTTCGCTGAAATGATTTCCAAAAACCCTTCATTTTCAGGAATAAATAGATATTTTGACTTCAGGATGGAGAATTTTCGCTAATTGTTCCGGGTTTAATCCTCGTTGGCGATAAGTGGGTTAGGGGACAAAGACCTTTTTAGAAGTTCAAGGGCCTTTTGATTGGAAGGCGAGTTTATTGCATCAATAATATTGTTTTTTTCCAGTGATGTCAATCTCCAGTTTAATGAAGCGCGCTCAAGTTTATTACTCGAATTAATGCGGGGAATATATTGTAAGTCAATTTTCTGAATTTCTCCCTGAAACCAGGAGTTAGCGAAAATGATTTTGTTGTCATTATTGAAATCCTGCAGATTTTCGAAATTGTTATATATACTGCTGATGGGGTTGGAGAATTTTTGTATCAAGGTCAAATTTTGGGTTGATAAAATTTCATTTTGCTTTTGGGAATCCCGGATAGCGAGGATAAGAACTCCGCGGGTGTTTCTTGCTATCCAATCTTTATAGGCATAAATAAATCGCAAGGCGTCAGAGATGCCAAAGTTGTCGGTAACACCGGAATCCATAATTTCGATGGGAGGGTTGCTAGGTAAAGTTACGCTTGGAGTAATATATGGAAAGGTTGCACTCATTCGCAGCGCGCTCAGGAATCTCAAATCATTTGATCCGTAATCTTCAAAAAACCTGTGGAAATCAAGGCCTTCGATTTCAGTATCGAAACCTGGATTTTGCCGAATTAATCCAATGTTAAGGTAGGAAACATTTTGGGGTGAAATAAAAAGTTTTCTACCATCATTCATAATAGTCGGAGCCAGGATCATCATTGGAATCTCCGATTTCAATTCTGGTTCTTTATAAGTTGAGAGGGGCTTATCAAGAAAATAGCGGGTATTTTTATTTAATTGTTCCTCGAAGCTGTAACCCCTGTCTTTAGGATATTGCATATTGGCATAGGAAAATTTTTGAAAGCTCACAATCAAGTCATTGACAAGTAAGCTGAAAATAATTGGATTAAGGTTGTCATTCGAGATATCCTGCAGGTAGGAATGATTTTGCAAATTGACAGGGTCTCCTTTCTTCTTTCTCAGGTAAAGTTCTCTGAAATAACCGGCGCCGATTAGCCCGCCGGATGCGCCTGTTATCAGCACCGTATTTTCCATAAGCTGGCCATTAGTTGCGCTATCAGCAGCCTGGAGTGCCTTCATTGTCCAAAGGGATGCCCGTTGGCCACCGCCACTTGCACAAATAAATACCATAGTTGGCTTGTTGATTTCAGGGAATTTGCCCCTCCAGTTCTCAAGAATTTCTTTGGTTTGACTCCAGTCCTCCAGAATGTTACCTGGAGAATTGGTTTGACTCAAAGATTTCAGGTTATATTCCTTTTCCGGAAGATCATAATTGAGCCCGAAGGCTTCGTAGTTTTTCTTAAGAAAATTTTCCTGAACAATAAAATTTAATGTGATGCCTAATAAGATCACAGCGCTGACAGCCCAACTTCTAAACCAGTAAGAAAAGGCGCCGGCAAACATTACAAACACTGAAAGGAAAAGAATTCCGGAAGCTGCCGCTGGTATTTGCATTACAGGGTAATCCCGGAAGACACCAATAATCAAAAGAAGTACAAAAATGAACAATTCTATCAAGACCAGGTTGAGGTGATTTTGATCAAAAACCTGAAGTATGGTGGCCTTATCATAAAATCCCTGGTAATCCGGCACTTTCCGAAATCTCATTCTTATTCCCAAATAATTGTCAACCCGGATTTGTTTTTTCCTGGCAACATCCAATTTCTCCATTACATTACGCCTGGTAACTTTAATATTCTGCTTAAGTTTTTCATCAACTTTGCAAACGACGTATTTGAAAATATCTTTATTTGTGTTTCTGAAGTATATATATAATAGTGTTACCATAGATATGTAACCCACCATGAATCCTCCAAGATTTCTTACCAGCGAAGCGGTGGTTCCATATTCATTATCAACCTGAAAACTCACCACTTTAATAAGGTAGAAAATCAGAAATGCAATAGGTATCACGCTGTTGTTAATGCTAAAAAGGGAGAAGGGTTTTGCAAGTTGACCAAGAAAGGTAAACCGGTGGCCATCGGTGATATATGCGGTGATGTGAAATGCAACGCTAAATCCTGCAATAACCACTCCCATAATGAGGAAACTCCGAAAACCCACACTATTAAGATATTCAGGATCCAGGAACAGGTAATGAATGCCAAGACTTGAGCCTATATTTCCATTCACAATGGCAAAGAGTATCACCCAAATTGCCATCAGAACATGATTCTTCCTAAAGTGGTTCAATAGCAATTGAACCGGAAACGAATAAAAAATATTTTGGAGGATAGTTTTCATGGGTGTTCCTCCCGTAATTAAATCAATTGTACAGCTAATTCAAATAGCCTGCCATTATTGTTTTTTGCCAGCAAAGAGTTCATACTCCAGGAGCCGGCAATCAATTTTGCCGTTAAAGAACTCTATCTTTCTTTGGGCCTGAAGACCGATTTTCTTGGCGAGGTCAAGATTTCCGGTAAAAATATACCCTAAATAACCGGTACATTTTTGCTTCAGGAAGTCACCCATTTCCTCATAAGTTTTTTCCAGCTGCTCAACATCTCCAAGTCTTTCGCCGTATTCAGGATTCATGATTATAACACCCCTCTGCTTGGGAATTAGGGTATTGGAAAAATCGCACACCTGGAATTTTATCAAATTGCTGACGCCGGCATACTGCGCGTTTTCTCTTGCAACACTAATGGCTTCTTCACTGTTATCAGACGCGATTATCGGAAATGCCAAACCTGTTCGCTCAACTTTTCTTGCTTCTGATTTTATCACTTTCCAAACACGAGGATTATAACCCTGCAGATGCATAAAGGAAAAATTTTCTCTGAAGTGCCCCGGGCAACGGTTTAATGCCAATAATGCCGCTTCAATTGCCAGTGTACCGCTCCCGCACATGGGATTCACAAGAGGTGAATTCATATCCCACCTGGTGGACATTAAAACTGCCGAGGCCAGGGATTCAATCATGGGAGCTTTTACAGCAGCCTGCCTGTATCCGTGCTTAGCGATAGTTTCTCCGGAGGTATTTATGAACAATGCAACTTCATCATCGAGCCAGTGGAGAAAAAGTACTACTTCTGATTTGTCGGCTCCGGAATTGGGGCGTTTTCCGGTCTTACTAACAAAGAAGTCGGCAATAGCATCTTTAAGCCTCAGATTTGCAAACCGGGTATCTTTTATAGTGTCATTCTTAACGAATGATTCAATTGAAAACATTTTTTGCAGGGGAAAATACTTATCCCACTCAATTTTTCTTGCTTCGGCATAAAGCTCGTCAGCATTTCTCGCATTAAATCTTCCAATTTCCCACAGGACTTTATTTCCTGTTCGAAGGTTAAGATTAAGATAATAGGTATCTTCTAAACTGCCTTTTGTTATTACACCTTTTGGTTCAATAGAATCAACCGTCAGGCCCAATGATTCAACCTCCCTGGCTAAAATTTCTGAAACCCGGGGATTACAGGTAATTACTATTTTGCCCATCTAAAGGAATTTTTTGATAGCGATTCCAAGGCTCTCTATTCCTTTTCTGATTTTGTCTTCGTTGCTGTTAGAGAAATTAAGGCGGAAAGTATTGTTGACGTCCAGGTTGGGGTAGAAGGTTTTTCCAGGTACAAAGGCAACTTTTTCTTTGATTGCTTCCTCAAATACTGCATAAGCATCGATATGCTCAGGAAGTTCAGCCCACAGAAACATGCCACCGTCTGGAGAAAAAACTTTCACTTCTTTCGGGAAATGCTCCTTTATGCAATCCATCATTAGGTCGCGTTGAAATTTATATACTTCACATATGCGGGCAATGTGGCCTTCAACATCACATTCGGTTAGAAACCGGAAAAGAATTCTTTGCACCAGGTGGTTATTGTGAGTATCAGCGGCCTGCTTAAGGATAACCAATTTTCTTATCAGGTGGTCAGGTGCAGCCAGCCAACCTGTTCTCAATCCCGGTGCTACGATTTTTGAAAACGAACCCAGTAATATTGTTTGCTCAGGCAGCAGTTGTTTAAAGGATGGAATTTTTGCAGAAGTAAATTTAATTTCTCCATATGGATCATCTTCCAGGATTATGGTTTCGGTTTCATGAATTAATCTGGTGATTTGCAGCCTTTTTTCTTCAGAAAAAGTTGCCCCGGTAGGGTTTTGAAAATTAGGAACACAATAGAATAATTTTATTTCTTTTTCCCTAAGTACGTTGGCTATTTGTTCTACATCGGGCCCATCAGGGTATATAGCTACGCTGGAATAACTCGGTTCATAAATGGAAAAAGATTGAAGCGCGCCAATGAAAGTTGGATTACAGACCAGCACTCCGTCTCCGGGGTTCAACAACAATTTGCAGGTTAGATCAAGACCCTGCTGAGATCCATTGGTAATGAGAATATTTTCAGGTTTAACATGCAGCCCTTTGTCTGAATATCGTTCAGAAATTTTGTGCCTTAACGGCTGAAATCCTTCGCTCACTGTATACTGTAATCCTTCTCTGCCTTCTTCAACAAATACTTTATTGGTAACGGTCTGAAGTAATTCTACGGGAAACAATTTAGGATTTGGAAGCCCGCCGGCAAAACTTATAATATCAGGCCTGGTGGTTACTTTAAGTATTTCCCGGATAAATGATTCGGGAAGATTATTTACCCTGTTGGCAATTACTGACTTTTGCTCCTCTGATACCTTATTGTTCATTATTGGTCTGTCAGAAATCTCATTTATAAATTATCTGAACTCACTTTCGCGCTCAAATATTCCCGGTTTAGCCTTGCTATGTTTTCCTGGCTGATTTCTTTTGGACATTCAGCTGAACAAGCCCCGGTATTGGTACAATTACCGAATCCTTCAAGATCCATTTGTGCCACCATTTTTTCAACCCTGGTTCTTTTCTCAGGTTTTCCCTGAGGTAGTAGTGCTAATTGGGAAACTTTGGCTGAAACAAAAAGCATTGCAGATGCATTTTTACATGCCGCTACGCACGCACCACATCCGATACAAGTAGCTGAATCGAATGCTTCATCCGCAACTTTCTTCGGTATTGGAATTTCATTTGCATCCGGGACACCACCGGTATTTACAGATATATATCCTCCAGCCTGGATTATCCTGTCAAATGCACCTCTATCAACAACCAAATCTTTGATTACGGGAAATGCCTTTGCCCGCCAGGGTTCAATAGTGACAGTATCTCCATCTTTGAAGCTTCGCATGTGCAGCTGACAGGTAGTGACAGCTGATTTAGGTCCGTGGGGCCTGCCATTTATTACCAGGCCGCACATCCCGCAAATTCCTTCCCTGCAGTCATGATCAAAATGAACCGGATCTTCCCCTTTATGAGTTAAATCTTCATTTAATACATCCAGCATTTCCAGAAAAGACATGTCACCGGAAACGTTATCCACACTGTAAGATTTAAAAGATCCTTTACTTAAGGCATCCTTTTGTCTCCATATCCTGAGTGTAAGCTTCATAATCTATTTGTAGCTTCGTTGAGTCAACTTTACATTTTCAAAAATAAGGTGCTCCTGAACCAAAGATTCATCGACATTCTTTCCGCCGTATTTCCACGCGCTAACGTAGGCAAATTCATCATCTTTTCTTTTGGCTTCACCTTCCTCGGTCTGAGATTCCTCCCGGAAATGTCCTCCGCAGGACTCGGAGCGAACCAGGGCATCGTCAATCATTAATTCGCCCAACTCCAGGTAATCAGCAACCCGGCCGGCTTTTTCTAAAGACATATTTAATTCTTCATTGGAGCCACCAACCTTTAAATTATTCCAGAAATCGTCCCGAATTTCTTTTACCAGGCCTTTGGCTTTCCTGAGGCCTTCTTCATTGCGTGACATTCCGCAGTAATCCCACATCACTTTACCAAGTTCTTTATGAAGTTCATCAACGGTTTTATTCCCTTTAATATTTAATAATCGTGTTACCGATTCCCGAACTCCGTTTTCCGCTTCTTTAAAAGCATCATGACTAACCGGAGTTTTGTCGTATGAAGTTCGCGCAAGATAGTCCCCAATAGTATAAGGAATTATGAAATATCCATCTGCTAGACCTTGCATAAGCGCGCTTGCACCTAAGCGGTTTGCTCCGTGGTCGGAAAAATTGCATTCACCCAAAGCATATAGACCGGGGATACTTGACATCAGGTTATAGTCTACCCATAAACCTCCCATGGTGTAATGAACCGCGGGATAGATCATCATAGGCATTTCATAGGGATTGTCGCCCGTAATTTGCTTATACATGTCAAAAAGATTTCCATATTTTGCCTCTATAGTATTTCTACCATCTCGCTTGATCGCATCAGCAAAATCGAGAAAAACCGCCAACCCGCTGCTACCTACGCCACGGCCTTCATCACAAACGAATTTTGCATTTCTTGAGGCTACATCCCGGGGAACAAGGTTACCGAATGATGGGTATTTGGTTTCTAAATAATAATCTCTTTCTGCTTCCGGAATGTTAACGGCATCCCTGGCAGCAAATCCTGGCCTTGCTTTTTTGGGAACCCAAACCCTGCCATCATTACGGAGTGACTCTGACATAAGAGTTAATTTGCTCTGGTAGTGACCGGAAACAGGGATACAAGTGGGATGAATTTGAGTGAAGCAGGGATTAGCAAATAATGCACCTTTTTTGTGGGCCCTCCATGCGGCGGTTGCATTAGAACCCATCGCATTGGTTGATAAGAAGAACACATTTCCATAGCCACCTGTTGCCAATACTACCGCGTGGGCACTATGCGACTCAATCTTACCGGTAATCAGATTTCTGGTAACAATGCCTCTTGAGGTCCCATCAACCATAACCAAATCCAACATTTCCGTTCTGGGGAACATTTGTACTTTACCGGCTGATATTTGTCTGCTCAATGCACTATATGCACCCAATAACAATTGTTGGCCGGTTTGTCCACGAGCATAGAAGGTTCTTGAAACCTGGGCACCTCCAAAAGATCGATTGGCCAGCAATCCGCCATATTCCCTGGCAAATGGAACGCCCTGTGCAACGCATTGGTCAATGATATTCACACTTACTTCAGCGAGACGGTAAACATTTGCTTCCCTTGAACGGTAATCTCCTCCTTTTATGGTATCATAAAAAAGCCTGAAAATACTATCTCCATCATTTTGATAATTTTTCGCCGCATTTATACCACCCTGAGCAGCGATGCTATGGGCTCTTCGTGGACTATCCTGAAAGCAAAATGCTTTCACATTATACCCAAGTTCCGCCAAACTGGCTGCAGCTGATCCTCCAGCCAAACCCGTTCCAACCACAATAATATCATACTTACGTTTGTTGGCCGGGTTTATAAGCTTTAGATTGAACTTGTGTTTGGTCCATTTCTCCGCAAGCGGCCCTTCGGGAATCTGCGCGTCTAGGTTCATGTATGCTTTATTATAAATTTTTTAGATACATCATAACTGGAATCAGGGCAAAGAGTACTGGAATTATTATCGCAAATCCTGCTCCCACCTTTTTGATGAAGGGAGTATATTTCACATGATTCAATCCTAAAGTTTGAAACGCGCTTTGAAATCCATGACTCAGATGGAATGCAAGGAAACCCATACATACAACGTAAAAAGCCACATAAGGAAAGCTTTGATATGCTTCATTTACCACCCTGAAATAATTGTGCATTTCAACACCTTCGTAAGAAATGGTTGGAATTGACCCAAACTTGAATTCAAACCAAAATGTTTTTATATGAACAACCAGGAAAATTAGAATTATGAATCCAAGAATACCCATGTTGCGGGAAGCCAGACTGCTGTTCGCGGAACTTGCAGTGACGGCATAATTGATTCCGCGGGCTAAGCGATTTTGCCGTGTCAGCAGAATTGACCAAATAATGTGGATAAATATGAAAGCAAAATTCAGAATTGAAACGGCTCGTATCAGTGGATTATGACCCATTGTATACGCGTAAATATTGAAACTCTCCCCGTTGTCATTTATCAATAATTGAAGATTGCCTGCTAAATGAATAACCAGAAAGAGAATCAGGAAAAGCCCTGTCAGGGCCATTAATACTTTTTTCCCAATGCTACTGGAAAGAGTACTTTTTAACCAAGCCATTTAATTTTTATTGTGATGTGTGCTGTGTTGAATGACTCAAATTTAATGGTTATGAGTTTATGCGCAACTTTCCATTGAAGATTATCTCTAAACAATTCCTAAAGTAATAAGAAGCCCCATTATCAGTAAGAATCCGCCTACAGTTTGCTCTACATATTTAAGTGTTACTTTATCAAGCAATTGTCTTCCCAAGGACGCACCGAGAAATGCTGAAATTACCGTAATTGACAGAATTCCTTTCATTTCCAGGATTGAACTATCATAGAAACTGGTTCCGTAAAATGTAATTCGCACAATATCCACAGCAAGGGCGATAGCAATTCCTGTGGCAATGAATTGCTCTTTGGCCAAGCCGTATTTGATAAGAAAAGCACTTCGCAGAGCTCCCTGGTGACCTGATATCCCGCCAAAAAAACCACTTAGCAGCCCACCAGGAACAAACCATGACTTTGGAAATTGGTAATTTCTCAAAGTTGGAATCAATTCAAAGAGTGCAAAGAATAGTATTAATAACCCAATAACAACCTTCATAAGATTTGTCTGGATTGCAAAACCTGCTATTGAAACCGAATAGTTGATACTTAATTCTCTCATGGTAATTAGGAGCAAACTTCCCACTATAGCGCCAATGACACTCGCAGTGCCGAATTTCAAGAAAATGCGCGTAACAGTATTTCTACCAATCAATAAGAATTTGAAGAGGTTATTCAGCAGATGAACTATTGCAGTTAAAGCAATTGCCAGTTCAACCGGGAAGAAAATGGCAAATACCGGTGTGAGAATAGTGCCCAGACCAAAACCTGAAAAAAAAGTTAACAGTGAGGCAATTAGAGCGGTAAGGGGAATTACCAGGTACTCCCAATCCATTATTTATTTATTTTGTTGAGAATTCTTTCCAAATCATCAGGGGTATCAATACCCTGTGAATCAATATCTGTTATTCCCATTTTGATTCTATATCCATTTTCAATCCATCGCAATTGTTCAAGCGACTCAGCAATTTCAAGAGGTGTGGGTTGAAGGTTGACGATTTCTTTCAAAACGCGGGCACTGTAGCCATAAATTCCAATGTGTTTATAATAGTCGTGATTTTCAACCCAGGCATCCTTTTCAAAATTTCTCAGATATGGAATTGGAGTTCGGCTGAAGTATATTGCAAAATGATCCTTTGTGAAAATCACCTTGTTGACATTTTTATTAAACAACTCTTCCATAGTGTCAATTTTTTTGGCCAGGGTCACCATTTGAATGTCAAGGCTGAATAATGAACTAACCTGATCTATTTGGTTCGGGCTTATGAAGGGCTCATCGCCCTGGATATTAATTATAAAATCAAATTTCCGTTCATTGCCGGCAATAACTTCATAACACCTTTCCGTACCATTTCTGCAATCGGGGGAGGTCATCACTGCCATTCCGCCAAACCCGGCTACATGATCAAAAATCCGCTGATCATCGGTCGCAACTATCACAGAATCAAGGCTTTTTGCTTTTAAAGATTGCTCATATACTCTTTGAATCATTGATTTTCCTTTAAGCTCGGCTAAGGCTTTGCCGGGAAACCTGGTGGATTTATATCGGGCGGGAATGATGCCTGCAATTTTCAAGTTCAATTTTTCTTTTTCTTTGAAGATTTGATTTCTGGTGCAGCTTTTACCTTTAAGGAAGTTCCTTCTTCATCGACTACAATTACCGGAGCGTCTTTCTCAATGTATTCACCACGGGTAAATGCATCGTAAACTTCTCCATCTATCAACACTTTACCACTGGGTCGAAGAATGGTGAAGGCCGTTCCCTGTTTACCTGTCATGAGGGTAGTGACAAATCTGCTGGTATATCCGGATTCTTTATCCTGAACCGTTTGTAACGAAATCCGTTTGAAAATCTTTGTATTGGTTAATCGAACGCCCCCGATAAACATAACAATAACACTTCCTATTAAAGCTCCCAGTGTGGTTGTTACGGCCATTACAATTTTATCGCCCTCAACAAATGAGAAATCAAAGAAATCATTATTAAGCATTACCAGCACTAATGAACCCCCCGCGAAAATAATTCCCAATATACCTGCTATTCCAAAGCCTGGAATGACAAAAATCTCAAGGACCAGCAGACCGATGCCGGCAAAAAACATTAAAATTTCCCAATTCTCGGCGAGGCCGTTCAGGTAGTAAGGAGTAAGATAGAGAAGCAAGGCAATTCCCGCGGCGAGTATAGGAAATCCAACTCCCGGAGTTTGCAATTCAAAATAAATTCCTCCGACAATAACAAGGAGCAGGATGCCACTCACAAAGGGATTTAGGAAAAAAGCAATAATTTTCTCGGCAGTTGAGCGTTCATAGCGAACTACATTATAATTACTTATTCCATTTTTCTGAATGATCTCATCAATGCTGGTCCTTTGTCCTTCGCAAAAGCCATTCTGAATCGCTTCACTGGTTGAAAAAGTGATCACATTTCCTTTTTCCGTTATTCCCTCAATTTCAATTTCCTGATCCACCATAGCTTCCGCAATCTGGGGATTTCTACCTTTAGCTTCAGCAGTGGATCTCATAATGGATTTCATATAAGACTGATATTTATCCGGGGCCGCACTGCCATCAGCGGTAACAACTGTTGCCGCACCAATGCTGGCTCCGGATGCCATGTAAATGGAATCACAAGCGATTGATATGAGAGCTCCCGCTGAGGCCGCATCCCGGTTAATAAATACCCAGGTTGGTTTTTTGAACTCTAATAGCATTGTTCTAATGTCATCGGCATCTGTGAGTGCCCCTCCATAAGTATCCATTTCAATTAAAAGTATGTCAGCAGTCGTATCTGTTGCTTTTTCCAGGGCTAGTCTCACCAGTCGGGACATTCGGGGATCTATTGCATCTTTAATATCCAGCACCAGGATTGTGCTTTGCTTATCGTTTTGCCCGGAAACCATTCCCAGACTAAATAAAAAAACAGCCAGTGGCGCTATGAAAAACTTTTTCATTTTCACTATCAAAATCACTTCTTAAATATAAGCGAAATAAGGATTCCCGGCGTTATAGTTCATTGGAGAGTTTCATAATCCGTTTTTCAATATTAATCTATTATCTTTGTTATTGATTTTGAACAAAATACTATCTTTTCAGTCGATGATCAGATTTTTCCTCACAAGCATCTTCCTGGTATCATTTACAATTACTGGTTTTTGTGCAAATTTAGACTCCCTGAGATTGGAAAAAGAAGGTGAACATTACTTTATCATCCATCAGGTGGATGAAAAAGAAACGCTTTATTCCTTATCAAGGAGGTACGGAGTACCTATCCCAAAGATTCTTGAGCAAAATCCGGAAGCTAAATCAGGTTTAGGAATAGGGGAGATTCTGAAAATTCCGTACATCCCTCGTGAAAAGGAAGAAAACGGTGAAATTCATATTGTAAAGACTTCCGAAACTCTGTTCTTCATTTCAAAGCTGTATAATGTAACAGTTGATGATTTGATAAAATGGAATAACCTCAATTCAAATGCACTTAACGTGGGTCAAAAATTGATTGTAACGGCAGGTGGAAGCCCCCAAATGCCTGCTCATGCCGGTGATTCTATTTTTCATATTGTTAAAGCATCGGAGACTTTATACGCTATTTCCAGACAATATGAAGTCCAGGTGCTGGAAATCCGGCAATGGAATAATATTGTGAATAATAGCATTTCCTTGGGCCAGAGATTATTCGTGGGGATGAGACGCGACAACAATAATGTGGTTGCAGCTCCATCGAATGAGACTGAAATTATTCCTGAAGTATCTGATGTAATCCAGGTTGAAAAAGTTGAACCACCCAAAGCACAACCACCCATAGCAAAGGTAGAAAAAGAACCGGAGGAGGTTGTTTATGTTGGCAGAACAGGTCCTGAAACCGTTACCAACAGCAGTGGGTATACCCGGCTGGTTGAAAACGGAATGGGTGGAATTATTGAGGGAAGTGAAGACAATAAGAAATATCTGGCTTTGCATAAAACCGCTAAAATTGGTACCATCATGCAGGTAAGAAATGAGATGAATAATAAGGTAGTATTTGTGAGGGTGCTGGGTCGCCTGCCTGATACTGGAGCCAATGAGGGGATGCTTATAAGACTTTCCAAAGCCGCTTACGATCGCCTGGGTGCAATTGATAAAAAATTCCGCGTTGAAATAAGCTACGTACCCTGATCGCTCAAAAGAATCTTTTAGATTTAAAAAATTTCCTGGACCTGAAGGTTGAGGAGTATAACAATCCGAAGTTTATTGGCTCAGATCCAATTTCAATTCCTCATTTATACAGGAAGAAACAGGACATTGAAATTACTGCTTTGTGGACAGCTATCCTGTCATGGGGCCAGAGAAAGACAATCATCAATAAATGCAAAGAATTATTTTCACTTATGGATGATGCTCCCTATGAATTCATAATTAATCATTCGCAGAGTGATTTAAAGAGGTTCAGAAATTTTAAGCACAGGACTTTCAATTACACAGATACCCTTTATTTCATTTCATTTTTCAAGTGGTATTATTCCCAAAATAAGTCATTAGAAAATCTCTTTGTTGTAAAAGAAAGCGATGAAACAATTCAGAATGGTCTGGCTAATTTCCATAATACTTTTTGTTCATTACCGAATTTTCCTTCCCGAACCAGGAAACACATTTCAACTCCGGTTAGAAATTCGGCTTGCAAAAGACTGAACATGTTCCTGCGTTGGATGGTTAGAAAAGACAGCAATGAAGTAGACTTTGGAATCTGGAGAAAAATATCTCCATCGAAACTGATTTGTCCCTGTGATATCCATGTAGAAAATGTGGCAAAAAAATTAGGCTTGGTTTCCGGAAAGAAAGCGGATTTGAAAATGGCCCTCGAACTTACGCGCCAACTTAGACAATTTGATTGCAACGACCCTGTAAAATATGACTTTGCTTTGTTCGGCCTGGGAGTGGAAGAGAAGTTCTGGCATTAGGGTTCCCATTTTTCAGGGTCTACCCGCCACCCATTCAAAGATACCAGTTGATCGTTTGTAATGTAGTTTTTGTCTAAAGCTTCTTCAAGCAGGTATGTATAGTTTGATAATGCGAACGCCTGCACATTGGCTTCCTTAAAATTGGTATCCGCCAACGGAAAGCCATAGGTAAAAATTGCAACCAGTCCGAGTACCTGTAGCCCTGCCTTTCTGAGTGCATCCACTGAATTTAATGAGCTTTTGCCGGTTGAGATCAAATCTTCCACAACAACAACCTTTTGCCCCTTTTCAACCTTTCCCTCAATCAAATTCTCCATTCCATGTCCTTTTGGTTTTGACCTGACATAAATAAAAGGAAGGTTAAGCAAATCAGCAACCAGCGCACCCTGCGGTATACCGGCAGTTGCTACTCCCGCGACTACTTCGGCATCAGGAAACTTTGAAGTTATAAGTTGGCCAAAATGTTCTTTAATAAAAGTTCTGGAGGCAGGGAATGACAATGAAAGTCTGTTATCACAATAAATAGGTGATTTCCAGCCAGAACTCCACAAAAATGGCTTCTTAAGATTTAACTTGATTGCACCAATTTCCAATAAAGTTGCAGCAATAACTCTTCCCGCCTCTGCATTGTTCATAATATAATTAGTCGAAAATTTCCTCAATAATAGCATTGTCTATTGGATGTTAAAAGATTTTTTTTTCTCTTGGGATAAATTAGCTCAATGCGCATTTTTATTAATGATGTTCCGGTAAGGGTAATCAAGTCTAAAACTTTCAAAAAGGAATTGGAATTTGAAATGGATCTTAATGCTCTTGAAAATAACCTCTCCAATGCTCAATTCTTCGGGAATGTCATAATCAGAAATGTTTCCGAAAAACAACTAAGAAAGATCCTTAAAATCCTTACCAATAGCCCGTTTGCAAAATTGAATTCAGTAACTATTGTGGTTGATTTTGAACTACGGGTGAAAGAGGTGGTAAAATCTTATTATACATTTATTAATGCAGCCGGAGGAATAGTGGAGAAAGGGAGCAAAATCTTAATGATCCACAGACTAAGGAGGTGGGACTTGCCGAAGGGCAAAGTAGAAAAGGGTGAAAGTTTTATGGAGGCCGCCATGCGTGAGGTTGAAGAAGAGTGTAATATATCTGTATCACCAAGGAAGAGGATTTGTGCATCTTATCATACGTACAGCTTAGGAGAAAAAAATATTCTTAAGAAAACGGTGTGGTATTCAATGAAATGCATAGAAGATACTCATATGAAACCGGCCAAGGAAGAAAATATTGATGAAATCAGGTGGATGAATCACAAAGAACTTTTGCACTCCTTGCTGCATTCGTACAGGTCATTGGGATACGTTATGGAATGTTATTTCAGATGGAAAGGTCAGATAGGATAAGGGAGGAGTTCGGATACATCGCCTCCGTATTTATGTACCTCCCGAATAATTGAAGAACTTAAGGCAGCGAACTCCGGTGATGTGATTAAGAATACTGACTCCAGCTCACTATTTAAATGCCGGTTCACCTGGGAGATTGTGTTCTCATATTCAAAATCTGTGGTATTCCTGAGGCCTCGCAATAAGTATCTGGCACCCTGTTTTTGAGCAAGCTCTGCAGTTAACTCATTATAGACTAATACTGTAACTCTGTTGTTATTAGCAAAAGTCTCTTTTATTTTTTTTACCATTAATTCCAGTTTGAAGTACCGGACTTTTTGTGTGTTATGCCCTATAGCAATTATTATCTCATCGAAAAGCGAAAGTCCGCGGATGACAATATCGTAATGGCCTTTGGTAAAAGGATCGAAGGAGCCGGGAAATAATGCTATTCGTTTCATTAATCGCACAGGTAAGTGCTATACAAATCGAAATAGTGATGATCTTGTAAATCATCAAACAGGTATCCGAATTTAAGATAATCGGGCCGGTCTCCAAACGAGATATTTTTTATGAACTTGCTGAACTCGGTAAAATGCGGCGATTTTCTTCCCAGGTATCCCCAAAGAACAATCTCCGTATTTTTCTGATTGTATTTCAGTCCTTGCATCACCATCATTATATATTTCATGTACTCAGAAAACCTGGAAATAATGAATTGGTTGTAATACTCAAGCTCTCCATTTTTAGATGTTATGATGTGCAGCTTAAATCTGTCGATAAACAGATAAATTGTGGGCCCGGAATACTTGACGACTTGTCTAAGAACGCCTTCGATCAACGCGCTTGACTGGTGAGTAATAAGGACTGAGGAATTCTTATACAACTTGTTAATCCAGTTAAACAGATCGGTAGGAATGGCAAAACTGTTTACCGCTTTAGACTTGATATGTTTATAGTAAAGAAATGTTTCTTTATCGGGATTTACAGTACAACTTACATTGAGATAATCATAACTATTATTGCGATCAAACAACTTATCAGGCACAAGGGAGAACTTTGAGTTTTTTAGCGAGAATTTTACAGATTTCCAGAAGCCGGCGTTTAAAAATTGGTGGTCGTCAAAAAGATTATTCAAGACTTCTGTAAGTTGCTTGTAAGATCTAACCTTAGACAAGGCGAAATCCTCCATAGCCAGGCATCGGTTGTCACGGGTATCTATTACGCAAAGTTGAAAATCACGCGCACCCATTTGCACCGAAAGTGAATAATGATGCAAATCATCAATACTCAATTTGGCGTCCTTTACCTTGTGTATAGGCTTGTAGAAAATTGCAGTGTGCTCCAAATTATTATTCCCAGTTACCTGATGTCGTTACGTCTGTTCTGGACCCGAAGCGTAATGGTTTCCTGTTTCTTGCTTCATTGCTTTCTCTGCGCATCGGATTTGCCGGGGCAATGTCCCGAACTTCAATCACGTCAACAGTAATTCCACCTTTAGTAATTTTTTCTGTGAACAGGTCAAATTTCTTTCCTCCACTTTCCGGAATAATCGGGAGATCTGCCAAAGTGAAATCAGCGTATTTCTGCTTCTTAAAGAGAGAGTCTATAACAGGTACTGTCCCAAGTGTATCCAGATGAACAATTACACTGTCTCTGCCGTATGAAAGTGTAATAATTTCCTCAGACCGCTGAATGATATAAAAGTCACCCGTATTCACGAAGTCAACTAATTTCTCCCAGGTATTAGCATACTGACCGTTCACAGATTGATAAGCAATCTGTGCCACGCGAATCATTTCAAGTTTTCTAATGACTATCTTTTCGACATTCTCGATGCGAATTTCTTCATCAATGGCAAATTTTATTCTATTGACAAGAAATGCAAAAAGAGCTAATGCTACTACAAGAAAAGATATGGAAAGAATCCTGGTCAAATTCATGGCTTCTCAATTTAATGCAATATTAATTATTTTGGCTTAAAGATTCCGGTTAGGGCGCTATTTTATGGAATTATTTTCACTTTTGAAAAATCCTCTCAGACTAAGAAGATCCTTGAAATTGCTGACCATGCTAAATATCTGATGCTTTTCATTCTGAGGAATATCCGACAGTTCATCCTGACTAAATAATTTTACTTCCTGAAGCCACTGATTGTCCTTTCTATGCTCAGGATCCTCACCGAGTATAAGGTTACCTCCAGTGCGAAATACGTCGAAAAAAATCTCGATTGCATGCAATCTCGCTCCAATAAACTCGTGAATAAATAAATATTTACGCACCTCGATCTCAAGATTCGTTTCTTCTTTAAATTCTCTTTTTAGAGCTTCGGTTATTGGTTCCTGAAAATTCGTTCCACCGCCCGGGGGAGACCAATAGGTACCCGTCTCACCCAAACCACAATGCCTTACAAGAACCAATTGGTTTTCTATAAGGCACAGGCCACAAACCCTCACCCGAGTTTTTCCATGGTAGCTTTCTTCAAATTGAACCATCGTTGTTATCCTAAAATTATTTTCTTCTATTTGCCGTAACTTAAATCTTATCAATGATAAAAGTACAAAATCCTGAATTCGAATCCAGAATTAAAAAATTTCTGGAGAACCAGCATTTTATGAAGTTTGTTGGATTTGAATTAGATGTAATAGAGCCTGGAAGAACAGAAGGCTGGATGGAAATTGATCAAAATCACTTGCAGCAAACCGGACTAATCCACGGGGGATTAATTACAACTATTGCAGATATAGTTGCAGGCTTTGCGGCCTACTCAGTAGTTCCTGCTACTCACCATGTGGTGACGGGCGAAATAAAAGTTTCCTTTTTTAAACCAGGCCGAGGCAGCCGATTATTTGCAATCGGATGGGTAGTTAACCAAGGTCGAAAGATTAATTTTTGTGAAGCTGAAGTTTATTCTGAGAATAATGGTAAAAAAGAATTGATTGCAAAAGCGACAACAAGTATGGTTGTAATTCCACCCAAAGAATAAATGTATTAGAAGTGCCGAACCCATCATCCATTCTTGCTCAGAAATTCACCCATACGCCTACTCAAGGACAGCAAAAATTGTTTTCATTATTTGATTCTTTTCTTGAAGAGACCAAAACAAAAGATTGTATATTACTTAGAGGGTATGCTGGAACCGGGAAAACTTCGCTGGTAAGTGCTATCGTAAAAACACTGCCCTTGTTTAATTATAAGTTTGTTTTACTGGCACCTACCGGGCGGGCAGCAAAAGTTTTATCAGGTTATGCCAGGAAGGTTGCCTACACTATCCATAAGAAAATTTATAAACAAGCCGCGGACCCGGTTTCAGGGTTACTAAAATTTGAGCTCCAGAAGAACTATCATAAAAAAACTGTCTTTATTATCGATGAAAGCAGTATGCTTTATGAAAACAATGAGTTCGGCGACAACGGGATATTATCCGATCTGATAAAGTATATATTCAATAAAAAAGGGAATAAATTAATGCTGATTGGAGACTCCGCCCAATTACCGCCTGTAGGCCAATCTATCAGTGCAGCACTTGATATGGATTATCTGAAATTGAAATGCAAACTGGATGTTCAGGAAATTGAACTACAGGAAGTTATGCGTCAGGATATCAATTCGGGCATAATGCACAATGCTACTGTTTTAAGAGAATCTCTTTCCGCCAAAGAGATTAACATCAGATTCAGGTTGAAGGGATTTAAAGATATTTTTAAAATGACGTCAGAAAAACTTGAAGCTGGATTGCGCTACGCATATGATAAATACGGAGTTGAAAATACCACTGTTATCTGCAGGTCGAATCGAGCGGCGACTCAATATAACCAATTTATCCGAAGACAGATTTTTTTCAAAGAGGAGGAAATTGAGACTGGTGATTTCCTGATGATTGTCAAGAATAATTACTTCTACAAAGAAAACCCTGCCGGATTTATGGCAAATGGTGATTTTGTTGAAGTAATGAAGGTGATCACTTTCGAAGACCTATACAGGTATAGATTTGCTACGCTAAGGTTGAGAATGATTGATTATCCCGATGAAGAAGAGTTTGAAGCCAAGGTCTTACTGAACACCCTTCACACAGAAAATACCAGCCTGTCGCCGGAGGAAAATAAAAAATTCTATCAGGAAATTTTGAAAGATTATATACAGTATAGTGAAATTGAGCGAGCGAAAGCACTTCGATTTGATCCCTACCTTAATGCCTTACAAATTAAATTCTCTTATGCATTAACTTGTCATAAATCACAAGGGGGACAATGGCCCCTTGTTTTTGTAGATCAAGGATATCTCACTGAAGAAATGATAAATGAAGATTATCTCAGGTGGTTGTACACCGCTTTAACCCGGAGTACGAAAGAAGTTTATTTGTTAAATTTTAATTCAAGGTTCTTTTAAAATTGACCCGACAAACAATGTTTTTTTGTAAATTGCAATACAAATTTTTGAAAAAATGAAAAAATTAATGATGACTATGTTTTTCCTTTTGACTGCCACTATCGGTTTTAGTCAGACTGCTGAACAAAAGAAAGAACAGGAGCAAAAGGAAACACAAGAGAAAGCTCCGGGACCGGTAATTGCATTTGAAATTGAAAGTCATGATTTCGGTGACATTGAACAAGGTGATATAGTTGAATGGACTTTTAAATTTGAAAATAAGGGAGATGAACCTTTAATTTTGTCAAATGTGGCGGTCACATGTGGATGTACTGCAACCAGTTGGCCCAGAGAGCCGGTAGGAGTGGGTGAAAAAGGAGAGCTTACCGTAAAGTTCAATAGCGTCGGCAAATCTGGTGCTCAGAACAAAGTTATTACCATTTACAGCAACGCGAGAATACCAATCTCAAGAGTCTCAATTGTGACGAATGTTCTGCCGAAAAAGAAAGTTAATTAACCAGTTTCCTTGCAGCGTAAGCCAGGGATAACCAGCCCGCAATCAGCGAGGCCCCGCCGAATGGGGCTATAATACCAAACCAGGAGGCATTGGTAAAAATCAATAAGTAAAGCGAACCGGAAAAAACTAATATTCCGAAAACAATTAAATACACCGGTATATTTATAGAAACTTTTTGACCTAAAATTCCAGCCAGGATTAGCAGTAAACTGTGATAAAATTGATATTTAACCGCGGTTTCATAAGTTACACTCCGGCCAGACTCGTTCAGAAATTCAGAAAGCGCATGTGCACCAAATGCCCCAGCCGCGACTGCCAAAGCCCCCAAAATACTTCCGATAATTATTGCTTTGCTTGCCATTTATTTTCGTTCTCCAAAAATAGCACTTCCAATTCTAATCATGGTGCTGCCTTCTTCAAGTGCAATCTGGTAGTCGCTGGTCATCCCCATGGAAATCTCGGTAAATTTGGGAAAAACCTGCAAGGACGCGACCTTGTCAAACAAATTTTTTAGAAACCTGAATTCTTTCCGGATTGTTTCATTATCATCTGTTAAGGTTGCCATTGCCATTAATCCTTTAAGCTCAACATTTTCAAATTGCTTAATCGTATTATCACCTATTGCTTCCAACAACTCTTCACTATTAAAGCCAAATTTAGTTTCTTCCATTGCAATATGAACCTGCAACAAAATTGGAATCACCCGGTTTACTTTCATGGCCTCCTTGTTGATTTCCCGGCACAATTTAATACTATCCACCGATTCAATCATAGAAACAAAAGGTGCAATAATTTTAACCTTATTGGTTTGAAGATGTCCTATCATGTGCCATTGAATATCTTTGGGAAGCTTTTCATATTTCGATGCAAGTTCCTGAGCTCTGTTTTCACCAAAAATCCGCTGACCTGCATCATAGGCATGCATTATGTCTTGTTCAGACTTCATTTTACTAACAGCAATTAATTTACAATGCTTTGTTTTGGTTAAATTTTGAAAATACGCAATGTTTTTATTGATATTCATGACTAAATTTATTCCTGGTTATGACAATTAATCAAATTGGAAAATCTGAATTCGAACTGCAAAGATGTATAAAACGGGAACTAATTAAAAATACTACTAACTATGCCTTTAGTCGGCAATTTGTTACAAAAAGGGATACGAATTCGCGAAAGCCTTGATCAGGAGTATTCATCTCCAATTGATCTTCAAAAGACTGAATTAAAAAAACTGTTGATAACAGCTTCAGCTACCAGTTTTGGGAAGACATACGACTTTAAGGAAATTTTGCAGAGTTTCAGATCCAGGGAGCGTCAAATGTTTTATAATGTTTTCAAGAGTAAAGTTCCTTACCATAATTATGACAAGATGTTTGAAGTGTGGTGGTATAAATGCCTTAAGGGTGAGAAGAATGTTTGCTGGCCCGGTCGCGTAAAATATTTTGCTCTCAGTTCAGGAACTTCCGGGGCGCCATCCAAGCACATTCCCATTACAGACGAGATGAGTAAAGCCATCAGAAAAACCAGTCTTCGCCAAATTCTGACATTATCAAGATATGATCTGCCCGCCCAGTTATTTGAAAAGGGAATCCTGATGGTGGGTGGCAGTATCAGCCTCAATTATAATGGTACTTATTTTGAAGGTGATTTAAGCGGAATACAGGCATCGCAGTTGCCCTTTTGGTTTCAACACTTTTATAAACCCGGGAAAAAAATTGCTAAAAATCCTAACTGGACCGAGAAGCTTGAAGAAATTACCAGAAAAGCACCTGAATGGGATATAGGAATTATTGTAGGTGTTCCAGCCTGGATTCAGATTCTGATGGAGAAAATCATTAATCATTATAAAGTAAAAAACATCCATGAAATCTGGCCAAATCTTATGATATATGTTCATGGAGGTGTTTTCTTTGAACCTTACAGGAAGGGTTTTGAGCGGCTGCTCGCGAAACCAATTTCTTATATTGAAACTTATCTGGCGAGTGAGGGTTTTTTGGCGTTTCAGGCATTGCCACATAGAAAATCAATGCGACTGGTTCTAAATAATGGAATTTTCTATGAGTTTGTTCCGTTCACCGATCGTAATTTTACCACAGAAGGAGAATTAAGGGAAGATCATGAAGCGATGATGATTGATGATGTAAAGGAAAATACAGACTATGCGGTGTTGCTTTCCACGTGCGCGGGAGCCTGGAGATATTTGATAGGAGATACTATACAATTTGTATCAGTGGAAGAATCGGAAATCCGAATTACCGGTCGGACCAAACATTATCTGAGTCTTTGCGGGGAACATTTGTCAGTAGACAATATGAATCATGCGATAAAAATTATTTCTAATGAATTAGATATTGAAATAAAGGAATTTTCAGTAGCAGGAGTGCCTGTTGGTTCGTTATTCGGTCACCACTGGTTTATTGGTTGCGATGATCCGGTTAAATCAGATGTCTTGGCAAAAAGACTGGACGAAGTTTTGAAAGAACTTAATGATGATTACAAAGTTGAAAGAAATGCAGCACTTAAATCCGTCGAATTTGAAATTCTGCCTTCCGCATTTTTTTATAATTGGCTTAAAACCCAGGGAAAAGAGGGTGGTCAGAATAAATTTCCGAGAGTACTAAACAAATCGTCATACAATAGCTGGACCATGTATTTGCAAAATGAGAAGGTGCGCCGCTAATGGATATTATTTTAAAAGGATTGGGTTTTGGAATAATCCTCTCGTTTGCTATTGGCCCCGTTTTCTTTTCGCTGATCCAGACAAGTGTTGAAAAGGGTTTCATCGCGGGTTTGGTAATGGCCCTTGGAATTTCAATCAGCGATACATCTTTTGTATTATTTTCCTACCTGGGGTTTTCAAAATTAATTTCCCTGCCAGAATATAAATACTATTTGGGAATTATCGGTGGTATAATCTTGATTGCACTGGGATTTTATTCGTTTATGAAGAAAAAGTCTTACCGGCAAAAGAGCTTTGTAAAGAATCCCAAAAGCGTTATCAGGGCTCTGGTCAAAGGTTTCGTGATGAACACGGTGAGCCCTTTCGTTTTAATCTTCTGGCTTGGAGTAATGGGTTTTGCAACCGTGGATCTCGGATTTCATGACGTTGATTTGAAAATATTCTTTGGCACAATTTTACTTTCTGTATTAGTCACTGACGTTACTAAAGCATACATGGCCAACAAACTTGGACTTCTGATTAAGCCAAGAATTATTGAAATTATGAATATTGTGGTTGGAGTTATCTTATTGGGATTTGGAATAAGATTACTCTATTATGCCTGGACACTTTAATCTTCAAGAATATTGAAAATAAAGGAACTCTTGAGCGCCATCCATGCCAGAACCATCACGATTGCCCATTGCAGATATATTCGATAAAAATCGGTGGTATCTTTGAATCTTGTCTCCTTTATCTCCGCCTTTTCAAGCTTGTCTATCAATGAAAATACCTGCTGTAAGGCTTGATTATCCGATACCCTGAAGAATTGACCATCACCAATAGCAGCGATTTCTCTCAATGTGGATTCATCCAGCGTATTTTCCACATACCGTGTTCGTCCAAAGAAATCTTTGCCAAAAGGAACGCGGCCATCTTTACCAATGGCAATGGTATAAATTTTGATGCCGTATGCCTGGGCAAGTTTTGCGGCGGTAATGGGATCAATGTTGCCGGCTGTGTTGTCTCCGTCGCTAAGTAGAATTACTACCTTCGATTTTGAATCAGATTCACGCATCCTGTTGGTGGCAACCGCGAGAGCGCTGCCAATTGCCGTCCCCCGGTTTTCGATCATGTCAAAGGATATTTCTTTAATGTACTGCTTCAACAGCTTATAATCGGTGGTGAGGGGCGACAGAGAATAGGCATCTCCAGAGAAAATTACCATTCCTATCCGGTCCTGAAACCTGCCATCAATAAATTCATTCGCAACATTCTTCGCTGCCTCAAGACGATTTGGTTGAAAATCTTCAATTTGCATAGATTCGCTAATGTCTACTACAATCATAATGTCTATTCCCTCTGTCCACTGCTCCACCTTTTCATTGGTTTTTTGTGGTCGTGCCAGGGCAATTATTAATAGGGTGAAAATAAATGCTAACAGAATGTTCGGGATAAACCGGAGCAGGGTTATTGGATTCCACTTAATATTTTCTTTCGGGATAGAAACCGGAAGTTTCTGACTAAATTTCCTCCTTACCAGCCATCTCACAATGATTATGATTGGAATCAGAAATAAGAGATAGAGTGCAATTTGGTTTTCCCAGGAGTAGTTTTGGAAAATACCGGGGCTGAACCATTCAGCAGAGTACCATACAATATTTTCAACTTCCTGTTCCATATTTTATTTGCTTTACCCTATTTGCGTAGGCATTCCTGGCAAAATGAATCAGGTCTTCAAAATACTGTTTGCCGGTATCCCGCTCGTAATTCCCATATATAACCCTATCAATCCCTTTCAGCGCATTCAGCAACAATTTGTCTTTTGTTTTCCGGGCAATTTCCCTGGTTGTGAGCCTGGTATATGGACCTTCATCCAGCTGCTCCATATACTTCTTCCATTCAAGCAATGATTTTTCCCAATTGTGTTTATTGGAATGAATCGTAGTGTTAAATGCCTTAACAAACCTCTCATGTGACCGTTTCATCTTATACAAATAATAAGCCCTTCTGATTGACTTTCCATAGAAATAAATTATCACAAAAATAACAATGGAGGCAATTCCGATGCTTATCAGAAAGTACGGGTAATTAAAAGCATAGTTAACTTCCTTATATATTGTATTATCAATTAATGCCAAAGAATCCGGCATTTGAGTTACAATGTGATTTAAGATTACTGTATCCGGTGCTGGAAAATAGGCAATACTATCCCCGTTGCCGATTACCCAAATTGGCAGGGCCAACATCTGAAAAGTATCTATTTCAAACGTGGAGAGATTGTAAACTGCACTATCAAAACTGAAAAAGTTATCGCTTTTTGTAAAAAAGTAATCTTTCTGGTTAAGCTCGAAAGGCGAGAAATCATATAATGAATCAGGGAAGACAATATCACTTTCCAGCGGATAAGTCACCGATAAACTATATAATAGTTCTACCCCAATGCGAGTGCTGTCGGAAAGAAATTTACCTTTCGGTGTCACTTGCCAGGCGGATGCACCTGTAGAAATGAAAATAAGAAGCATCAACACTCCAATTCTATCTCGCACTTTTCCTTGTTTTATTTCTTATTTTAAACAATCTGATTAGTTTAGGAACAAAGTCTTCTTGCGTATCTATGTATAAATAGTTAGCCTGATTCTTCCGGCAAAATCGAATCAGATTTTCCGTGTTTTGCAAATACGTATCCTGAAGATTTGATCTGAAGAAATGTGAGGAAGTATTTACCCAGGTGGTGGTCTTTGATTCTTTTTCGTAAACCGGCACAATACCAAGTTTCGGGAGTTCGGATTCCCGTTTGTCGCCAATTTGAATGATGACCAGGTCATGCTTCTTAGCCAGAGCTTTCAGATTGTTGGCGTAATTTTTGTCAATAAAATCTGAGATAAATATCACAACACTTTTTCTTTTGATGGTATTCAACGTAAAAACTATCGCTTTGTTAATATCCGTTTTCCCTGATTCGGGTTTCAAATGGTATAATGAAGAAATAATTGCATACGCTTGCCGGGATCCTTTGGAAGGCCTGATATACACTTCTTTTTGGTTCGAAAAGCACAGTAACCCTACCTGGCTGTGTTCTTTGATGGCCGCTAGCGATAAGACACCGCAAATCTCTTTTCCAATATCCATCTTTTGGTGACCTGGACTTCCTATTTCCTGTGATCCGCTTACATCCAAAACAAAAAAAACCGTCTGCTCTTTCTCCTCCTTAAAGGTTTTCACAAAAGTGCCATGACCTTTAGCCGTTACGTTCCAATCGATAGTTCTTATTTCATCACCATATTGGTAATCTCTGACATCATCAAACTCTAATCCGGAACCTTTAAATATAGAATGAAAGTCCCCTTGCCGCTGGGAATCAACCACCTTTCTGATCTGAATCTCATATTTGCGAAGCTTTTTTACTAACTCCTTCATTCTCCATAACTTTGGGCTTTAAAAATATGACAATTAATAGTATTTTGAACGGATGAAAATGAAATTTTATCTAGCGATAGTATGTGTTTTTACAGGATGCGTTTCTGAAGTGGAAATTCCAAAAGATGTAATGTCAAAAAATCAGATGATAAGTTTCGTGATTGATGTACACATTCTGGAGGCTCAAACGGGGCAGTTACGGATCTCAAAAGACTCTGCAAGGGTTGTATTTCAATACTTTGAAGATGAACTGCTGCAAAAACATAAAGTGAATGATTCATTATATTATCGAAGCCTTGAATTTTATTACGCCCACCCTTTATTAATGGAGGAAGTATATGCAGCCGTATTAGACTCCTTGAGTTTGTATGAAAGAATGAGCAAAGGAAATTTGGAAACCGAAGGTAGTGACCAGCGCAATTAATGATATCGAACAAAGTTTAGGATTTTCCGGGATAAGGGAACTTCTCAAAGAGTTCTGCCTTTTCGAACCCGGCCGTGAGTTGACGAACCAAATGAAATGGGAAACCGATCCAGCCCTGGTAGTATGTAGCCTGGGCCTGGATGAGGAATTTCTTGAGATTCTTCAGGGGCCAGCGGCCTTTCCTGTTTCAAATTACTATGACCCACGAGTTTCAATCGGAAAACTGAAACCCCAGGGTACATTTTTAGAAGAGGATGAAGTCTGGGAAATTTATCTGTTCTTAAAAACTTGTGATGAGATTGACAAATTCCTGATGGTATCCAAAGAAGATTGGCCAACTCTTAATTCTCTTCGATTGGAAAATTATCCGCGAACTCTTATAAAAGCAATTCAATTAAAATTTGATGAGACCGGAAAACTTAGAGACAATGCTTCACCAGAACTAAATAAAATCAGGAAAAGGAAGAAAGAAGTAGAAGGCTCCCTCGGTAAAGTGATAAACCGGATATACCAGGAAGCAAGCTTAAATGGATTTGTTCCGAAGGAGATGTCCGTGTCGGTGAGAGGTGGACGAGTAGTAATACCCATTTCTTCCGAACACAAGCGAAAAATACGGGGAATAATTCATGATTATTCAGCCACCGGATCTATAGTATTTATTGAGCCGGATTCAATTCTGGAAATCACTAACCAGGTGCAGAACCTTCAGCACCAGGAGAAGATAGAAATAATTAAAATCCTGCTTAAAATCTCTGATGAGATTAGAGCAGAAGCAGGATTTCTTTTAAAGGCTGTGCAATTTCTGGCAACCATTGATTTTACCCGCTCAAAAGCATTGTTCGCCAAAAAGATTGGGGCGGTTAAGCCTGCAGTTGATTTGCATGAACCGATGAAAATAGTGAATGGGCGGCATCCCTTGTTGCTCCTGCAAAACAAAGAAGCTGTCCCGCTGAATTTGGTAATCGATAAAAAGGAGCGAATAGTAATGATAAGCGGGCCGAATGCAGGCGGTAAATCAGTCGCGTTAAAAACTGTGGGCTTATTCCAGTATATGCTTCAATGCGGGCTATTAGTTCCCGCGGAAGAAACTTCTTCATTCAAAATATTTAATAAAATTTTTCTAGACATCGGCGATCAGCAGTCTTTGGAGAATGACCTTTCAACCTATTCATCTCATTTAAAAAATATGAGCGAGATCCTGGCCAATGCCGATGAAAAAAGCCTTATCCTGATTGATGAATTTGGTTCAGGTACAGATCCTCAAATCGGCGGTGCAATTGCAGAAGCAATTTTGGAAGGTATTATCCAAAGAAAATGCTGGGGACTAATAACCACTCACTACTCTAATCTTAAGCACTTCGCTGAAAAGTCAGAATACCTTTCGAATGCGGCTATGCTCTTCGACAAACAAAATCTGCGACCTTTTTATATACTTGAACAAGGAAGACAAGGGGGCTCCTTTGCCCTGGAGGTTGCTCAAAAGACAGGCCTGCCGGAGGAGATTATTGCCAGGGCAAAGGAATTGGCCGGTTCTGAGGCGGTTTCATTAGAAGACATTTTAGCCAGGCTGGATCAGGAAAGGAAAGAGCTTTCTAATAGGCTATTGCAATTGGATAAATCAGAACGGGAAGCAGCGTTAAACAAGGAAATGTATTTGCAGCTTAAGAAGGAAATCGAAGGGGAACAGAGAGAATTAATTAATGATGCATCCATGAAGGCTGAGACTTTGCTGAATGAGGCTAACCGGGAAATAGAAAAAACCATCCGGCACATTAAAGAAAATAAAGCTGAGAAAAAAGAAACCCGTAAAATTCGAAATCAATTAGATGAATTCAGGGACAAAGTGAAAGTTGAGCCGGAAAAATCAGGCGAATTTCCGGGAAAAGATTTTTTCTGTTTAAATGATACTGTAGAAATCAATAAGGAAGGTATGGTTGGAGAAATTCTTGAGATAAGAGGGAAAGAAGCTCTGGTTTTGGTAGGTAATATTAAAACAAAAGTAAAGCTAAAAGATTTGCGAAAAACTGATGCGAAACCTTTGACCCCCAGGCCGGCATCAGGGTATCAATTTGAAAGGAAAGTTCAACAACTTTCAACGTCTCTTGATGTAAGGGGGCTGAGGGCAGAAGAAGTTATTTTCCAGGTGGATAAATTTTTGGACAATGCTCTGGTAGGGGGTATAAACCAGGTATCGGTGATTCATGGAAAAGGGAATGGTATTTTAAGAAAAGTTATCCGGGAGCATATTAAAAGACTGAGTCATATTCAGAAATTTGAAAATGAACATTTGGAACGGGGAGGTGATGGAGTAACTGTAATCTATCTGAAATAAAGAGTTGGGTCATTGCTTCGATCAAACCTCATTTCCTTTTAAAAGAAAAAAGGCTCCGCAAAAGAGCCTTCGATTATATCTTTTGAAAAATTAATACAATTAGTTGTGTTCCATGCTGAAAATATAATTTCCTTCTGTACTGGAAGTCCCTTCAACAGAACCGGTAACAAAAGTAAAAGACATCACAAACTGAGTCTCTGACAACACATCAATAGAGATTTCAAGACTTCCGTCCCTGATAATAGTTGTCAAATCAGGAATTGCCGAACCCGAACTCTTAAAATCCCAGCTGCCGGATGATGGCCAGACACTGCTGTAAATTGGGTCAACCCCTAAAGTGGAGTAAGTTTTGTTTTCGGTTATGGTTAAACTAAAGTTAGTGAAGTCAGCTGTCCTATTTTCGCTATCAAGGGTGACGGCAGTAGGAACCCATGCGCCAGAAACTAATTTAGCAATTGCTTCAGCTTCCGGATCGGGTTCAATATCTTTTTTCTTCTTGCAGCCAAAAACAAGCAATACTGCCAAAACCATGAGCAGAATGGAAGCTTTTCTTACTATCTTCATTTATAGGGTTTGTTAAATGTTAAGCAAATTAATAATTTCTCTCAGTAAAATTCAATAATCAACTGTCTAAATAATCATTCATTTATAACAGCAAATCACTAAATGTAACCTACTTAAGTTCATTCAAATTAAGGCAATTTTGGCAAAAATCATGCTCAATCAAAGTATTTGAAGCAATAATAACCAACTTTTCAGGTAATATGCCCTTGATTTCCCTAAGATACCATTCAACTCCGGATTGGTCCAGATTAGTAGCCGGCTCGTCCATCAATAATATTTCCTGGCTTGAATACATTCCAAGGGCCAGCTTTAATCGCTGCTTCATGCCCGAAGAAAAATTTTTGATTTGCACCTCATCCTTTCCCTGCAATCCACATTTACTTATTGCATTATCAAACTCATATCCAGGGCTGAACTTCTTAAATTTAAAGTGAAATCTTAGAAATTCGCTCAAAGTAAGTTCCTCAGGAAGCTCCATGTATGGTGCGGCAATAAATTGATATTTATACCATGATTCCGGATCAATAATTTTATCACGGCTCTTATAAGTAATGATGCCGTTGGATGCCAGCATGAATCCCGAAAGAATCTTTAGCAGCGTTGATTTGCCACTGCCATTGGGGCCTAATAATGAATAAGATTGCCCTTGCTGAAAGGTATAGGTAAGATTATGAAAAATCCGATGGTGGTTGAATGACTTTCCCAGGTTGGAAACTTCAATATTCATTAGTGACTATAACCTTTCATTACACCCCTGTCGGAATTCCTGATGAAGCGGATAATTTCATCCCTTTCTTTTGATGGGGGCAGATCGATTTCAACAAAATCAAGCGCATCAGAATTGTTGTGGCCTTTGAGGAATATATAGCGGTATATTTCCTGGATCTCGGTAATTTTTTCAGATTCAAATCCTCTTCTCCTGAGTCCTATGGAATTAATGCCGCAATAGGTTAGTGGTTCACGGGCGGCTTTAGTATAAGGCGGCACATCTTTTCTTACCAATGAGCCACCGGAAATCATTACATGAGCTCCGATTTTAACAAACTGGTGAACAGCACTTGCCCCACCAATAATAGCGTGATCATCAATTTGAACATGGCCTGCCAATTGCACTGCGTTGGCTAAAATGCAATTGTTTCCGATTTGACAGTCGTGAGCCACGTGCACATAAGCCATAAGCAAATTATTGGCTCCAATTACTGTTTTGTATCTATCAACCGTACCACGGCTGATTGTAACGAATTCTCTGATCACAGTGTTGTCACCGATTTCGGTGGTGGTATCTTCACCGCCAAACTTCAAATCTTGTGGAATCGCTGAGATGACAGCCCCGGGATAAATCTTACAATTTTTTCCAATTCTTGCTCCTTCAAAAATTGTAACGTTTGACCCAATCCAGGTACCTTCATCAATTTCAACATTTTGATGAATTACAGTAAATGGTTCAATTACAACATTCCGGGCGATTTTAGCAGAAGGATGTATGTAAGCTAAGGGCTGGTTCATGAATCTTTCCTAACAATACTTGCTGTCATCACTCCATCACACACAAGAGTATTCCCGACGTATGCTCTGCCTTCCATTTTTGCAATACCTCTTTTGATGGGAGATAATAATTCGCATTTAATAATCAGAGAATCGCCAGGTCTAATCATTTTTCTAAATCTAAAATTCTCTATAGCCAGAAAATAAGTCCAGTAATTTTCCGGGTCACTCACAGTATTCAGAACCAGGATACCGCCCACCTGTACCATGGCTTCAACCTGGAGCACCCCTGGCATTACTGGATTTCCAGGAAAATGCCCCTGGAAATAGGGTTCATTTATGGTAACATTTTTTATCCCGGCTACACTTTTTTCATCCAGGTGGAAAATCTTATCAACCATTAAAAATGGAAACCTGTGTGGCAGAGTGGTAAGGATATTATTAATGTCGACAACTGCCGGAGAATTGGGGTCAAATTTTGGAACTTCATGAGACTTTGCTGCCTGCATAGCTTTCTTCAGCTTTCGGGCAAATGCAACATTTGCCGCGTGGCCCGGTCTTGCGGCAAGAATTTGTGCTTTTATCGGTCTTCCGGCCAGGGCAAGATCTCCAATCACATCCAATAGTTTGTGTCTCGCGGGTTCATTTTTATACCGGAGCTCAACATTATTTAAGATGCCTTCTTTTTTTACTTCCACTTTGGGCTTGTTGAAGAGTTTTGCCAGACTTTCAAGTTCATGGTCTTCAACTACCCTGTCAACAACTACAATGGCATTATTTAGATCGCCGCCTTTGATGAGGTTATTCTTATGCAGCATTTCCAATTCGTGAAGGAAACAAAAAGTTCTGCAACTGGCTATTTCCTTGTCAAATTGGGATATATCATTTAGCGAAGCATGCTGACTTCCCAGAACCGGAGATTTATAATCGATCATTACTGTTAGTCGATAATCGTCCAGAGGAAGTGCTGCAATTTCCACATCCCTTGATCCATCACGATAAAAGATACTTTCCTGCACTTCAAAAAAGTTCCGTGGAGTTTTTTGATCAATACATCCGGCATCCCGGAGAATTTCTACAAAGGGTTTTGAACTTCCATCCATAATCGGAGGTTCAGGGCCATCCAGTTGAATCAGGATATTATCAATTTGGAGCCCAACTAATGCAGCCAGCGTATGTTCCACAGTATTTACACGCGCCCCGTTTTTTTCAATAGTTGTGCCTCTTGATAAATCAACCACATTATCAACATCCGCTTCTACAATCGGCTGACCCTCCAGGTCAACGCGCTGAAACTTTATTCCGTGGTTCACCGGTGCTGGAACAAAAGTCATGTTAGCTTGAACTCCTGTGTGTAATCCTACACCGGAAAGAGTTACTGATTTCCTGATAGTGTGCTGATTGGTATACATGAAACCCCTAAATGGTCGGCAAATTTAGTACTTTTTGCTCAAGTTCTTTAATTCTGCTTTCCAAATCGGGTAATTTTTTGAAGACAGTATAGACTCTCAAATACTGTTTATGGTCGAAGCCCGGGCTTCCCATCAAAACCTGGCCGGGTTCTTTTATACTTTTTCCAACTCCTGATTGCGCGGCTATCGTAGTATTGTTGGCAATCTCGAGATGCCCAATAATTCCTGCCTGGCCTGCAACTACACAATTGTCTCCAACCCTGGTAGAACCCGAAACGCCTGACTGGGCTGCTATAACTGTATTCTTACCTATATGAACATTATGAGCAATCATAATTAAATTATCCAACTTCGTTCCCTCTCCGATTTCGGTTGAATCATTAATGAGTGTGGCGCAATCGATAGTAGTGTTGGCTCCAATACTTACTTTATCGTGAATTATTACATTACCCATCTGGGGAATTGTCTTGTATGAACCGTCATCCTGAGGTGCAAATCCAAAACCATCACTTCCGATAACGGCTCCGGCGTGCAATACAACATCAGTTCCGATTTTGGTTCCCGGGTAGATTTTAACTCCGCTATGAATAATAGTATTATTGCCTACAGTCGTATTATCCCCAATGTATGCCTGAGGATAAATTTTTACGTTATCGCCGATCTTCACATTGGAGCCAATGTAGGAAAACGCTCCCCGATAAATCTTTTCACCTATTGTTGTGTTATTACCCAGGTAACTTGGTTCCTCTACTCCCTCGCGCTGCAGACTAATCAATCTGTGATATTCTTCGAGTAGAAGAGTAAATCCAACATACGGATCTTCAACCCTGATAAGTGTTACATTAAGTTTCTTTCTAGCCTTAAACTCTGTTCCTACAATGATTGCTGTGGCTTCTGTTTTATATATGAAAGGCTCGTATTTTAGATTTGCTAAAAAAGAAATGCTTCCCTCTTTAGCATCCTGAATCCGGCTCAGTTTATTAATAGTATCACTGCCATTGCCTTCTATCTCTCCCCCAACAATTACGGCGATTTCTTCAATACTAAACTCCATAAGGTTAATTCAATAAAAAATCATTTCTCAAGGCTCACAAAGATACATTTTTAGGGTAGCATAGGTAATATTTTCGCACAATTTTGCTTAATTCTGAAATGGCCGGTACCTCTGACAGATCTTCGAGTAGTATCAAACCTTTTTTAGTTAATACCTTAATCGGACCATAATGACCACCATATGCTGAATTAAAAAGCAGGCCGTGTGAGAAATAGTATTGAGTAGCAGGATTATCTATTTCAAACACTTCAGATATTTTTTTCTGTGCATTATCAATCAGCGCCGCATCAAAAGGAGCTCCTGACATCTCAATGGTGAAAAGCCTCCGGTTCAAAATCCAGTTTGATAGATCTGATAATATTTTATCAGATGAGGATTTCCAATTTTTCAAAGCTTCCCAAATGTCAGAGTCATCAAGATTCAAAAAATTCTCAAGTACCAAATTATCTTTCTGGAAATCGTTTGCAGAAATCCTTTTCACAAGGAATGGTTTTAATGCCGGAGGAACAACAAGAGCTGAATTACTTTTTAATAGAAACCTCGCTCTGGCAAAGAGATTTTCCATCATCTTTTCAGCAGCTACTGTGGTCTTATGTAAGTATACCTGGCAATACATGAATCTCCTGGCTATAAGGAAATTTTCAATATTATAAATTCCTTTTTCGTCTACCACAAGTTCATTGTCAACAACATTCAACATGTGGATTATTCTACTTACTCCAACATTACCTTCGGACACTCCGGTATAAAAGCTGTCCCGCTTCAGGTAATCCATTCTGTCGATATCAAAATGACCTGCTACTAACTGGTGAAAAAAGTTTCTTTCATAATCACCTTTGAAAATTCGGATCGACAGCTTCAGCCTTCCACCAAATTCCTGATCAAGTTTTTGCATTATCAGAACGGTAATCATCTCATGCTCAACTCTTTCCGTCAGTGAATATTCAAGGGTGTGACTCAATGGGCCATGGCCGATATCATGAAGCAAAATGGCGGTCAGCGCGGCCTCATATTCATCATCAGTTATTTTGATTCCTTTTGATCGCAGACTGTTAAGCGCGAGCTCCATTAAATGCATCGCTCCAAGTGCATGATGGAAGCGGGTATGCACCGCGCTTGGATAAACAAATTCTGTCAGGCCAAGTTGTTTTATCCGCCGCAATCTTTGTAAATAAGGATGATCAATTAACTTTAGTATCAGGTCAGAATTAATGGTAATGAAACCCAACACGGGGTCATTAATAATTTTTTTCTTATTCAAAGTTTTCGGAAGAATTTTTAGACGATTTGAAGTAAAAAATATTAAGTATCTTCGAAGTTGTAATTGGCATATATGCAAAGATATAATATTTTGTGGGCAGATGATGAGATAGACTTACTTAAGGCACACATCCTGTTCCTTGACAAAAAGGGATATAATGTAACTCCTGTAAATAGTGGTGCTGATGCTATTGACATGTGTGAAAAGCAAAATTTTGATGTTGTTTTCCTGGATGAAAATATGCCGGGTATGAGTGGTTTGCAGGCGTTGAATCATATAAAAAGCAGTAAGCCCAATCTTCCAGTAGTTATGATAACCAAGAGTGAAGAAGAGCATATTATGGAGGAGGCAATCGGAGCGAAAATTGCAGATTACCTTATAAAGCCTCTTAATCCGAATCAGATTCTTTTGTCCGTTAAGAAAATCCTGGACAACAAACGACTGATTACAGAACGGACCAACATCAGTTATCAACAGGAATTTCGCAGTATAGCAAGTGCTTTTAATAGCGAACTAAGCCATGAGGAGTGGATCGACATCTATAAGAAACTCGTTTTTTATGAACTTGCCATCAACAGTTCTGACAACCGGGATATGGCTGAAGTTTTTGACATGCAAAAAACCGAAGCTAATTCAAACTTTGTCAGATTTGTAAGTCAGAATTATGAGAGTTGGCTAAACGATCCGGCAAGTGATAAACCGTTGCTGTCTCATCAATTAATGAAGAAAAAGGTATTTCCCTACCTGGATAAAGACCGGCCAATCTTTTTTCTTGTAATTGATAATTTGCGTTATGATCAATGGAAAATACTGGAGCCTGTAATTCAGGAATACTTCACAATAGAAGAAGAGGATTATTACTATAGCATTCTGCCAACTACAACTGCCTACGCAAGGAACGCGATTTTCTCCGGGATGTTGCCGTTGGAAATGGCAAATACTTATCCTCAGTTTTGGGTTGGAGAAGATGTTGAAGATGGCAAAAATAATTTTGAGAGTGAATTTTTAGAAAAGCAGCTTGCAAGAAACAACCTGGACCTAAAAGCCTCTTATGTCAAAATAAAACATGTTAATCAGGGAAAACAGCTTGTTGATACCATTCCCAATCTGAGAGCCAATCAGCTTAACGCTATAGTGTACAATTTTGTCGATATGCTTTCACATGCAAGAACTGACATGGCCATGATTCGCGAATTGGCACCCGATGAATCCGCTTATCGCTCCTTAACTTTGTCCTGGTTTCTCCATTCTCCATTGCTCGAATCTTTGAAGAAGATTGCGGAAATGAATGCCCGCTTAATAATAACGACTGACCACGGAACTATCAGGGTAAAAAAACCATTTAAGATTATCGGTGATAAAAATACTAACACTAACCTCAGGTATAAGCAAGGGAAAAACCTTGGGTATGATGGAAGAGATATTCTGGTTTGTAAGAAACCAGAAGCTTTTCATTTGCCTAAAATAAATGTGTCTACTTCCTATGTTTTCGCCGTTGAGGATCATTTCTTTGCCTATCCGAATAACTACAATTACTACGTTAACTATTATAAGGATACCTTTCAGCATGGCGGTGTTTCATTGGAAGAAATGATTATTCCGATTATTTCATTAAATTCGAAAAATGGTTGAAAAAGCAGCCGGAGAATTAGAAATTAAGTATCACAGCATCAACGAGTTACCAAGTATTTCGAAGGAAATCATTGATTTTGCTGAAAACATAAAAGTCTGGTTATTTTACGGTGAGATGGGAATTGGTAAAACAACCCTGATTAAGGAAATTTGCAGTAGCCTGAGTGTTAAGGGCTCCGTTACGAGTCCTACTTTCAATATTGTAAATGAGTATTTCATTTCAGATTCAAAAAAGATCAATCATTTTGATTTTTACAGAATAGAAAATGAAATTGAAGCAATGGATATCGGGTATGAGGAATACTTTTATTCGGGCAATTTATGTTTGATTGAATGGCCGGATCAGATACCTAACTTGCTTCCTGAGGTTTATCTAAAAATTGTTATGTCGAAGGAGTCAGACTTAAGAAAAATTCAGATTACCAGGAATGACTAGAATGAAAAAATCAGGATTAGAAGAATTGGTTAAGGGATCGTTATATCCTCAGGAACAACTTGAAAAAGTAAAATCAGGGAAAAATTCTTTTTATATAGGCATACCCAAAGAAATTTCCTTTCAGGAAAACCGGGTTTCACTAACACCGGATGCCGTAGAATTACTAACTAACAACGGCCATAGGATCAGGGTGGAGAGAGGAGCCGGACTAAAGTCAAAATTTACGGACCATGAATACAGTGAAGCGGGAGCAGAGATAGTGAATACTCCGAAAGAAGCGTATGATGCACAGATTTTATTGAAGATTGAGCCGCCTACTGCCAAAGAGATGGACTACCTGGGACCAGGCAAAGTTTTGTTAAGTGCCCTTCAGCTGGGAAACCAGGATGCAGAGTACATAAAAACGCTGATGTCAAAAAGGATAACGGCCATTGCATTTGAATTTATTGAAGACAAGGTTGGTGGCTTTCCGATTGTAAGAGCCATGAGTGAAATTGCCGGGAGTACAGTAATGCTTATAGCCGCAGAATATCTTTCCAGTGTAAATGATGGCAGGGGAGTAATACTCGGTGGCATTACCGGGGTTCCGCCTACCCAGGTTGTTATCGTCGGTGCCGGAACGGTTGCCGAATACGCGGCGAGAACCGCGCTTGGCCTGGGTGCAGACATCCAGATTTTTGATAACCATATTCATAAGTTAAGACGAATCCGACACGCGCTTGGTCAGCAGGTTTACACCAGTACAGTTGATACCAAGACGCTTAGTGACAGTCTGAAGAATGCGGATGTGGTTATAGGCGCTGTGAGACTGGATAAAAATCAAAGGAGAATTTTGATTACTGAAGAAATGGTAATGAATATGAAGCCAAACTCAGTAATTATTGATTGCAGCATTGATCAGGGAGGCTGCGTGGAAACTTCCCGAATTACAACGCATAAGAATCCTGTCTTCAGAAAATATGATGTAATTCATTATTGTGTTCCCAACATTCCAAGCAGGGTTGCACGAACCGCTACAACCGCGTTATCCAACATTTTCACACCCACAATTTTGCGGGCTGCGGAGGATGGAGGAATTGAAGATATGATCTTTACGCATAAGTGGTTTATGAAAGGCGTATATATTTATAATGGCAGCCTGACCAATGAAATTCTGGGCAAGAAATTCAAAATGAAACATAAGGATTTGAATTTGATAATGGCAGCCCGCTTCTAATTCAACCTGATCAAACCATCTTCCAGTGATTTTTCCGTGAGTTCTTAAATACAAGCCTGGCAGGGATGCACATTTCCTGTTATTCCCCCAAAAATTATTACTAATTCAAGAAATATTTTCATCTTTTGATTGCACTATTTAGATTTATTTTGATATTTATCAAAGTATTTCTTATTTTTTTTGTGATAAATAGACTTTTTCTAATATTTTATTATGTGTTTGTGGCTCCATTGGCTCTAATGGCACAACAAACCCCCGTGCAGGTATCGGCCTTCCTGAATCCGCCCTATTCCCTGGCACTTTATGAGTATGGCATGCCGGGCAGTAATCTGCTGCAGGTGCAACTACTGCTGACTGATTTAACCAAGAATCAGTACCCCGTGAAGCTCAGGCTGATAGTGGAAGGAGTGGGCATCACGATAAAAACCAAATCCACCTTTCTACCCCAGCCCATTCCACTCAGTGGCGGCACACCTTATATACTAACCGCCGAAGATCTACAGCCCTATTTCAGTTTGGAAAACCTGGACTTACTGGGCATCAGCAAGCGGGATTACCAGCGACTGGGCATGCTGCCGGAAGGCTTTTACCGGTTCACCATCCAGGTGCTGGACTACTACCGCTCCTCGGTAGTGAGTAATTCGGCCATGGCCCAGGCCTGGATCATCCTGGCCGATCCCCCGTTTCTGAACTACCCCATGAAAGAAGAAAAACTAGTGGCCCGGGACCCGCAGAACATCCAGTTCAGCTGGAGTCCCCGGCAGAAATCCCCCAACATGGGACTAACCGAATACACCCTGCAACTCTATGAGATACTGCCCGAGGGCAGCAATCCCTACAACATTGCGGCATCTACCCAGCCGTACTTTGAAACCACCACCTTCAACACGGCGTATTTCTATACCCTGAGCGATCCGATGCTGGTTCCGGGCCGTCAGTATGCCTGGCGGGTAAAAGCCGCCAACACCGAAGGGTATGACCGCTACAAGAACGATGGCTACAGCGAGGTACGCACCTTCCGGTGGGGCGATGCCTGCGAGGAGATGCTGAACGTGACCCTGACACCTTACAATAACCATATACGAATTGATTGGGATCCTCAGTTTGGACACACCAGCTAC
>DASWHX010000029.1:0-15166 GCA_036397995.1 Cyclobacteriaceae bacterium | reverse complement strand
GGTTTTGAATTACCGCAAATACATCAGCTCTGTCAGAAATTGTCCCCCTTGTTTTAAGGGGGACTACAGGGGGTTTTAACAACTGCACCTGGAAAAATACAGGGGGTTTGAACCACCCCTGCCTGGAAAATTGTCTCCCTTGTTTTAAGGGGAACTTCAGGGGGTTTTAACAACTGCATTTCTATTTTACCACCCCTAGCCCAACCTTCGGTCGGCAGGCCCAACCTTCGGTCGGCAGGCCCAACCTTCGGTCGGCAGGCCCAACCTTCGGTCGGCAGGCCCAACCTTCGGTCGGCAGGCCCTCCTTAAATTAAGGAGGGGAAAGTACCCCCTGCCCAGAAATTGTCCCCCTTGTTTTAAGGGGGACTACAGGGGGTTTAAACTACTATTTTAGTAACCACCCCTAACCAACCTTCGGTCGGCAGACCACTCCTTAAATTAAGGAGGGGAAAGTACCCCCTACCAGAAATTGTCCCCCTTGTTTTAAGGGGGACTACAGGGGGTTATTTCCTTCATAATTATTTGTTACAATGCCATTAATTACTTTTGGTAAATTAGAATATTGATTTAGGGAAAGACAAAATTCAATATCTTTTTGAATATTTAGTTTCTTTAGGCGGCTAAAGTGAGAAGAATTGGAAAGGAATTGAAAGAGATTATTTTTGGAAATGGAATACAAGTACTTAGCTGCAAGCGCCGCATCATCGTTAATGCTATAGTTTACAAGATTCATTGACAAGGCCCCGGCAAACAACGTATCTTCAAGATTAAATCTCCCTTTCCATCCTGCACAAACTACTACGACATCTTCCCCTGAAGCATTAAGGAAATCTGTCACAGCTTGCAAATTCAAAAAGGAACCAATTAGAATTTCGCCTTTTCCGGATTTTTGTATGGCCTGGGTGCCATTTGTGGTGGTAAATGCTACTTTTTTCCCAGCCACTTCATCACTCATGTAAGAGAATGGACTGTTCCCCAAATCAAAGCCATCTATAGTTTGGCCGTCTCTTTCGGCAGCGATCAAGTATCCTTTTTGCCTCATTTGCCGGCATTCCTCCAAATCAGCAAAAGGAGTAAAAGACTTTACCCCGCAGGCAAGGCCGGTAACCATACAGGAAGTTGCGCGCAGGATGTCTGCAACCACCACTTTCTTGTTTTCCAAAGTATACAAATGCAGTAAGTCAGGACTAAAACAAATTTCAAGAGATGGCATTTAGACAAAGGGTAAAGATTTCACTTCGGCCTTCAATAATTTATTTCGAATTTCAATAAATATTATTGAACCTGGTTTTGAGTAGTCATCCTTTACATAACCCATCCCGATTCCAACGGCTAACATTGGAGACTGAGTTCCTGAAGTGACGTGGCCAATAGTATTTCCATCCTCTGATTTTATCAGGTAGCCGTGCCTGGGTATTCCACGATCAGTCATTTGAAATCCAGCCAGTTTTTTTTCTACTCCTTTTTCTTTTTGTTCTTTGAGATTCCCGGAATTTATAAATTCCTTTGTGAACCTGGTTACCCAACCTAAACCGGCTTCCAATGGCGAGGTGGTATCATCAATGTCATTGCCATAAAGGCAATAACCTTTTTCCAAACGTAAGGTATCTCTTGCACCAAGACCAATTGGTTTAATTCCAAAAGGAGCAGCCGTTTCCATTACCTTATTCCAGGTATGCAAAGCATCTTCATTCTTAACATAAATTTCAAAACCACCGGATCCAGTATATCCTGTGCCGGAGATTATCACATCCTGTATGCCGGCGAAATCGCCAATTTCAAAATGGTAGAACTTGATAGCAGAAAGATCGACCGAACTTAAAGGCTGCAATGCTTCAATCGCTTTTGGACCCTGGATGGCAAATAAAGATATTTTATCAGAAGCATTTTCCATGTCAACGCCTGAATCATTGCAGCTGGAAATCCAATCCCAGTCTTTTTCAATATTTGACGCATTAACTACCAGCATGTATTCATTTTCTTTCAGCATATAAATAATTAAGTCATCCACAATTCCGCCAATCTTATTTGGCAAACAGGAATATTGAGCTCTTCCGGGAAATAATTTTGTCGCATCATTGGAACTGATTTTCTGGATAAGATCCAAAGCCCCGGGGCCTCTGAGAAAAAATTCACCCATGTGGGAAACATCAAAGATGCCCACTCCATTTCTGACTTGCATGTGTTCTTCGATATCAGAACTATATCTCACCGGCATATTGAATCCGGCGAACGGAACCATTTTGGCGCCGAGGCTTTCATGTACATCATTCAAAGTAATTTTCTTAATCTCCATCTCAGCGAATTTTTGAGGAAAACAAAGGTAATAATTAATGACAATTTAGTGAGTTATTAAACTGCAATGATGTGCGAAGAACTCAACCACGTGGTTAACAACAGAAGGATCTCTGAGAATTCTATTGTGGCCAAGCCCTATAGTTCGCAACAGCGTACCATTTGGCAGGGCATCCATAAGCTTTTCCCCATGTTCAACCGGAACATCGTCATCATTCTTATCATGGATTACGAGAGCTGGCGTGAATCCAATAGTCCGGGCTGTATTTATTGCGCTTATCTCATAGAAAGATTTGCCATACCGCTGCTGTGTAAATTCTTCGAGCTTCTTTATCACTTTACGGGTTCCGTTAATTCGCGCAGTAAAGGTCTGAACCACATCCTCGCCAATTGCAGGAACTGCGATGAGAACAATGGGTTTTGGTTTCAGCCCTCTTGAAAAGCAAAACAATGCGGCTGTACCCCCGAAACTATGGGTGATGTAGCCAACCACCGGATTGAATTTCGATTCAATTTCAAGAATGACTCCTTCAAACTCTAATGGATCGGTGCTGAAGCCTTCAGAGGAGCCATGCGCGGGTCCATCGAACAAAACCACCCTGAAACCACTTACTGTTAACGGTTTAACAAATTTGCGCAACATAGCTCCGCGTCCTGACCACCCATGAACTCCAACAATCGTGTTTCCTTCACCCCAGCTAAAGCCCCGGATTTTCTTCCGGTTTACTTCAATCAGAAAAGGCTCGCCTGTTTTCGTAAATTCTTTTTCTGTGGAAGGAATTTTGTACCGGATTGGGGTGAAGAAAAGTTTAACCGCAAATTTGTATGCCAGGAGCGGCACTATTCTCTCCAGTTTTGGAAAGATCCAGGGGATGAACCGGAGAATAAAAGGCACGTTGATTTTTTTTTCAGCCACGTACCCTGGAATTTAACCGGAATTCGAAAAGCCGGGTTGAATATGCAAAGGTTTTCAAATCATAGGTTCGCTCATGAAAGTTCAGGTTGTCATTTTGATCAACTGTAACCAATGTAGAGCAGCGTGTTCCATAATCAGGACTCTTAATGAAAATGGAGGAGAGCATTTTCTCTTTCTCAAAACCGATGCCTGTGTCCGGCAGCTGGTCATCACTTGCTCTCAGGTCATCAAAGAGTGCGTCGAGAACTTTATCTGCATTAATAAAGTCATCATTAAAGGCATCTCCAATTTTATTTTTTGCCCTGATTAATTTTGGCCATGGAGTATCAATCAGAGCATTACTTAAACCATACAGCCCGGAACCTAGCATTGTTATCCGTTTGTTCTCATTAGAATAATACCACAGGTCATCCTGATTTCCAACTACCAGGTTAAATCCGTTATAGGTATCCGATATGTTGTGTAATTTTTCAAGATAGGTCTTAGGAAGCTCTTCTTGTTTCAAAAAATCAGAAACAAGGTGGCCGCGACTCGGTGTATTTTGTTTGAGGTTTCGTAGGTCTCTATAGTTAGTGAGCAGACTAACTTTGCCTTCAGTTGTTACCCCCATCCATGTTCCATTTGCTTCCAGGTCTCTTCCTCCAAGTAGATTGGGAGAATCATGCCAGAAGTCTGCCGGCTGCGTAGGACGATGGTAAAATTCATCCCGGTTAGCGGCGATGATCAGTTTATAATTAAGATGTTTCTTGTATGAAAATACAACCAGGCACATGTTAGTCTCTTACTAATCTTAAATATTTTTTCCACGGACCAATATCTTCAGAATATTGTTTTCCAACCGCACGACTTATTTGATACAAGTGATTCAGGTCGTGCACAGTCCATGTTGATAAATGCTGATGCAAAGTTACTTCACCAAATTCAGGATGAATGCCGGTTTTCTGAAAATCATTTTCGGACAAATTTAATTTTTTTAGCTCTCTAATATTAGATTCTCTCAATTTCCTGAAATCGTTCAACAGTTTATCCATCGTTTTATTTTGAAGAATCTTACCAAATCCTGAAGGATTAAATGGTGGAAACTGCTTATTTTTTTCAAACAGAATAATTTTGGCCCTGGGTATCCAGTCTTCGATTTCACCGTGAATCAGATGTGCAACGACATCCATGGCTGACCACCGGCCAACCGCTTCTTTACCTTCAGACCAGAACGCGGGAAGGTCCTTTAATTGAGCATCCAGCACATCAGGTGTTCTTTTTAAGATTTCCAGGCTTTTATTCAGATCAAAATTCATGGTTTTCGAAGCATGTTGTCAATAATTTCTTTTAAGAATTTAGCTGCGGTCATCGCTGTCATTTCATTGAAGTCCCGATCCGGATTTAATTCTACAATATCGGCACCGACTAAGGTTGGCTTAATGGATTGCAAAATGGAAATAACTTGCCGGGTACTCATTCCTCCGGGTTCGTAATGCGAAATTCCCGGGGCAAATGCAGGATCCAAAACATCCATGTCCAGCGAAAGATACAAGGGTGATGCCAGTTCAGGTATGCTTCTGATCTGAAAATGTTTCATTTCAATAATTTCCACACCAAAACGGTCAGCTTGTATTTTTTGATGTGGTGTCAAGGTTCTTATTCCCACTTGAATTAACCGTGTGGCGAGCCCTTCTTCCATTATTCGGGCAAAGGGGCTGGCATGGGAAAATTTGTTTCCTTCAAAATCATTATAAAGATCCCCGTGAGCATCAAGATGCAGGATGGTTAAGTCAGGAAATTTCTCAGAAAAGGCTTTAATCACCGGATAGGTGATACTATGATCACCGCCCAAAATAACAGGCGATAAATTCGATGATAAAATTTCCCTTGTAGCTTGAACGATATCAGGAAAGAAATCTCTAACCTGAATATCTCCGGCATCAATTATCTGGCAGGATGAACCTAAATCAATTATTGATTCAGTTGAAAGATTGGCTGACGGACTAAGCAGGGCTTTCCGGATTGCCCCTGGTCCCTTTGCAGCCCCAGGTAAATACGAAGAATTCGCATCAAAAGGAATGCCTTTTAAAGCTATCGTGGTATTTTTTGTTTTTTGCTGATTTAACATATTAGCTATTATAGAGTTAAGAGTTTAGAGTTAAGAGTTGAGGAGCACCCTCGCCAGGAATAAGTTCAACCGATTGGAATGGTCAAGCCCTGCCTTTTAGGTAGTAACTCTAAACTCTAAACCCTAAACCCTAAACTCACTCTTAACTCTCAAAGTCTCTGGAATTCAAAACAATTTACACTAACTTAAAGGAAGAAAATTACCTAAACCGATGAAAACAATAATATTTTTGCTGCTGGTTTTCACCTCCCCGTCATTTATCAAATTAAGTGAAATCGAAAAAAGAGAAAATTTGAATCTTCAGGGTTCATGGGAGCTAATGTCTCAAAATGGCAATGTTGCATCGGAGCGAAGAGTAAGAATAATTACCAACGGCTATTTTTCGGAAGCGAGCTTTGACACTATGGATAAAGATTTTAAGGGAGCTTCGGCTGGTACTTATACGATCGTCGGGAACCGGCTTGAAGATGTATTTCTTTCGAACACCTGGAATTCGGACCTAGTGAATACCGCTGAAGTATATGAAGTTGAATTGGCCGGAAACACCTTGAGGAAGGTTGGAAGAAAGGAAGGAAAACGATGGATGGAAACCTGGAAGAAACTTGAAGCGACAGAAAAATATCCACTCAGCGGAGCCTGGAGAATCAGTGGCCGGATGCGGGATGGGAATTTTGTGGAAATGCCGGATCGGCCAAGGAAAACTTTAAAAATTCTTTCTGAAAACAGATTTCAATGGATTGCCCTGAATTCTGAAACAAAAGAATTCTTTGGAACCGGTGGCGGCACGTATGAAGTAAAGGATGCCAAGTATACGGAACATATTGAGTTTTTTTCCCGTGACTCAACCAGGGTAGGTATGAGTTTAACCTTTGATATTGAGCTAACAGGGGACGGTTGGCACCATAGCGGAAAAGGCTCCACGGGAAATCCAGTTGATGAAATCTGGATTCAGGTGGATAAGAACTAATTTCCAGTCGCATTTTGCATTTTTTCTTAAAATAATCCCCAAAAAGCCGGATTATTGCAAGGATGAATAAAATTACTCGCGGAATAACCTTGTCTTTAATTTTAATCCTTGTCGCATACCTTTTTTATCCGTTGTCAAGCAAAAAATTCGCGATTAATCATGATCAGGATCAGCTTGATGCCAAAAATAAATTTCTGACGAGCATCCAAACTGGAAATGACTCAACGATAACTCCCAATATAATAATCATCCTGGCAGATGATTTGGGCAAGACTGATATTTCAAAGTATGGCAGTAAATTAATCAACACCCCATTTATTGACAGTATTGGAATCAATGGCATTACTTTTTCCGAAGCCTACACGACTGCATCTGTGTGCACTCCTTCGCGGGCAGGTTTACTTACCGGTCGATACCAGCAAAGGTTTGGCATGGAGTTTCAAATCCATGAAACTTATCTTACAAACCTTATGCAGTATTATGGAATGAAATTTTTTGTGGACAGCGATCCGTGGTATCCTATCAGGATGAATTCTGTTCCGAATCAGGAGGACATTAATAAGCAGGGATTGCCACCCTCTGAAATTACTTTCGGCGAATTAGCAAAAGCCAGGGGATATGAGACGGCGCTTATCGGGAAATGGCATTTGGGATATGCCGATGAATTGTCTCCACGCAATTTTGGGTTTGATTATTTCTATGGATTCAAATCTTCCCACCATTTATATGCAAGAGAAGACAACCCTGACATCATTAGTCAGCGAATCGAAGAAGATTGGACCGACCAGTATATTTGGGGATGTCTTGGCAATGCTGATTGCAACCTGTATCGCAATGAGGAGCTGGTTGAACAGAAAGGATATTTGACCGATGTTCTTGCTGAAGAAGCAATAAAGTTCATTGATCAAAACCAAAACAATCCTTTTCTTTTGTATATCCCTTTTAATGCCCCTCACACACCATTGCAGGCACCCGGGAAATACATTGAACAATTTTCCCATATTGAAGATCCGGTAAAAAGGGTATATCTCGCAATGATAAAATCTTTGGATGACGCTGTGGGCAAAATTACTACCACGGTTGATAAACTTGGACTTGCACCAAATACCCTAATTATCTTTCTCAGTGATAACGGAGGAGCAACATATACAAAAACCACGGACAATGCGCCACTCAGAGGGGGTAAAATTACTCAATTTGAAGGCGGTGTAAACATTCCGATGATGATGCAATGGAAAGGTAAAATCGAAAAAGGGAGTAAATTTATCTTTCCTGCAACCACATTGGACATTTTTTCAACAATAGCGATTTTAACTGGCTCGGGTCTTCCGAAGGAAAGAACTATTGATGGGAAAGATTTAATGCCATACATCACCAGGCAGGTAACAAGCCCACCTCATGAAAGTATTTTTTGGCAAGGTGGTTACAATAAAGCCATCCGCTATGAGCAATGGAAATTGATTTATAATGACCTCACAGGCCAGACATTGTTATTTAATATGGCCGCTGACAAATTTGAGGAACGGAATTTTGCTGAAGTTCAACCTGACCTTGTCAACCGGTTAAAAGTACTGCACGCAGACTGGGCTTCAAAGTTGGCTGCACCTTTGTGGCCGGGGATGATTGAATTTCGGCATCGTGAGGGAGAGGAATGGTTCGGGTTTATTAATTAGGTATTAATCACCAGTCCAACCGGACAATGGTCACTGCCATGAAATTCCGGATAGACTTCTGCTTCAACAACAGCTTGCACCAAAGATTCAGAAATCAAAAAATAATCAATTCTCCAACCCTTATTATTTTGCCTTGCGTTGAACATATAATTCCAGTACGTATAAACACCCAGCAGCTCTGGATTTCGTTTCCTGAAAATATCAACAAATCCGCTTTCAAGTAACCTGGAAAAACCATCAATTTCATCCTGGGTATAGCCTGCGGTTTTGTTATAGTTACTTTTTGGATTTGCAAGGTCAATAGCCTGATGGGCAACATTAAGATCACCGCAAACAATCACCGGCTTTTCTTTTTCCAGGTTCTTTATGAATTTCATGAAATCTGTGTCCCAGGTGGTCCGGTATTTCAATCGCTCAAGGCCACGGCCGGAATTAGGAGTATAGACTGTTACCAGGAAGAAACCGGGGAATGAAGCAGTTAAAACCCTGCCTTCCTGGTCGTGCTTCTGAATACCCATGTCAGCCTTAACTTCAGCTGAAGAATTTTTAAGAAAAATGGCCGTACCGGAATACCCTTTTCTGGCCTTTGAAGAATTTATATGAACTTCAGGAAATTGATTTAGCAGCGTGGAAACTGTTTTCACTTCCTCATAAGGGGCCTTTGTTTCCTGCAAACAAAGAATATCAGGGTTCATTCTGTTGATGGATTTTATAAAATCCTTTTTTACAATTGCCCGGATACCATTCACATTCCAGGAGACTATTTTCAAGGTATTTGCCATTGCCCGCAAGTATAGGGATTTGTTATTATTTTCACTCAATTAAAAATAAAAAACCCTAAATTGAAGATCGTCAAATCCTCTTTAATTGAAATGAAAAGAAGACAGGCAATAAAAAAATCAATTATGATTACCGGCTCCGGATTCCTTGGAAGTTCTCTTATTCTGAAAAACTTATCAGCAGGTTCTACAGAGAAGCTAACTTCTAAATCTACAGAGAAGCTAACTTTTAAAAACATTGAGGCTCCATTTAAAATCTCCCTGGCGCAGTGGTCCCTTCACAGGAAAATTTACAATAATGGCAACAGTCAGCCCAACCTGAGGGAGCAATTGTTAAACAATCCAAAATCAGTTTATCTGGGAGATCTGGATCCGCTGGATTTTCCGGTAGTTGCGCGGAGGGAATTTGGCCTGGATGCTGTGGAGTATGTGAATGTTTTTTATTTTTCACGCGCTCGTGACACCAATTATCTTACCGATCTAAAGCGGCGGGCCGATGGGGAAGGAGTAAAAAGCCTCCTGATAATGTGTGATTTGGAAGGTAATCTTGGAGATCCGGATGCAGCAAAACGCAAGGAATCTGTAGAGAATCATTTCCGCTGGATTGATGCTGCAAAATTCCTCGGTTGTCATTCCATCCGGGTAAATGCCCGTAGTAGCGGGTCTTTTGAAGAACAACAAAAATTAGCTGCTGAGGGTCTGCGCAGCCTTTGCGAATTCGCTGAAAAATCTGATATCAATGTAATAGTGGAAAATCATGGCGGTCTCTCATCCAATGGAAAATGGTTGTCGGAAGTTATCCAGATGATTGATCACCCCCTGGCAGGAACGCTTCCCGACTTCGGAAATTTTAATTTGGGTAATAATGAATGGTATGACAGGTATAAAGGTGTGGAAGAACTGATGCCTTTTGCCAGGGGTGTAAGTGCTAAAAGTTATGACTTTGATGACAACGGAAATTGCATCGAAACAAATTATCGCAAGATGCTGACCATTGTAGCAGATTCCGGATACGATGGATATATAGGAATTGAGTATGAAGGTGGAAAATTAAGCGAAGAGGATGGAATTAAAGCCACAAAAAAATTACTGGAAACCATTTTTGCCGAAATGTAAAAATACAAAAACTTTTCAACCTAAATGAGGAAGGTTATTCTTAACGTAGCGGTCAGCCTTGATTTCATGATCGCAGGTCCAAATGGGGAATATGATTGGTGTTTCACCGATCAAGACTACGGAATGTCTGATTTTATGAAGAGAATAGATAGTTTATTTATGGGAAGTAAAACTTATGAACTGCTTCTGAAAGTAGATCCCAATTCATTCCCGGGATTTAAGCGATATGTTTTTTCGAATTCTTTGAAAGAAATTGCAGATGCACAATTAATCCGCGGCAATTGGAAAGCTACCGTGGATACAATTTTGCAAACTGAAGGTAAGGATATCTGGTTATTCGGCGGAGCTGATTTGACTCATCACTTTCTGCAAAATAACCTGATCGATGAGATGTCTCTGGCTGTGCATCCCATTATCCTTGGTGAAGGAAAACCTTTGTTCCATTCATTAAGAGAAAGAAAAAAATTTATCCTGAAGGAAACAAAGGTTTTTGATTCCGGCCTGGTGCAGCTTAATTATACCCGATAGGCTTTTATTCGCTTCGCAATGAATTTACCGGATTTACGATAGCAGCTTTAATAGATTGGTAGCTTACCGTTAGCCAGCTGATAAGTAAGGCGGAGCCACCGGCGATAAAAAACGTGCTTATTCCTAAAGTAGTCCGGTAGTAGAACCCATTGAGCCAATTGTCCATTCCCCACCAGGCCATTGGAACGGCCAGGACAAACGCGATCAAAATCAATTTTGTGAATTCGATACTAAGCATAGCTACTATTTGAGCAACTGAGGCACCCATCACCTTTCTTACTCCAATTTCTTTGGTTCGTAAACCGGCAGTATAAGCGGCTAATCCAAACAATCCCACACAGGCAATGATTATTGCCAGACCGGCAAAAATGCCAAAGAGTTCTCCCGATCTTTTTTCATCCCTGTACTGAGCTTCCAGAGACTCATCCAGAAATTTATACTTAAATGGGTCGTTATTAACTGCGAGGCGATTCCAAAGATTTTCAACGGAAAGAACCAGATCACCCAGGTTTCTGCTCTCCGTCCGGATTGCAACCAGAAAATTTGGACCAGGACCATTGGATTCCGTACAGAAAATCGCAAGTGGTGTAATCTCGTCCCTTAAAGACTGGAAATGATAATCTTTCACGACCCCCACCACCGTAAAAATACGATTTCCACCGTTCCCTCCACCTGCATTGGTTGACAGCCTGCTCCCAACGGGATCCTCCAGACCCAAAGTTCTTACTGCAACCTCATTTAATATCAGAGAAAGTGAATCATCAAAATCCTTACTGAAATCCCTGCCATCCACGATCTCAAACCCCAGGGTTTCAGCAAAATCATCAGACATATTAAAACTCTTGGTGGTTAATGGTTCAGTGGCTCCTTCTTTGGTAAACTGAGCGCCAAATGTGAATAGACCCGGTACAGATTGCCCTCCTGCTGCACTTTCTACCCCTGGCATTCTCCTGATCTCATTAACAAATGATTCAAAGTTCTGACCAAGTACCTGGGTTCCGGTTACGTAAATAACATGATCTTTATCAAACCCAAGAGATTTATTCCGCATGAAATCCATCTGCTTTTTCACTCCCAGGGTTCCTACTATCAAAATTATGGACACAAAAAACTGAAAAATAACCAGCCCATCTCTCAACCAGGAACCCCGGCCTGAAGAGTGAAGCTTCCCCTTTAGAACACTAACCGGGCTATAGCCCGAAATAACAAAGGCAGGATAACTTCCTGCCAGCAATCCAACGATAAGTGCAAAAATGAACATCATAGGAACTATCATACTTCCCGTGATGTTAAGTGCAAGATTCTTTTGAGCCAGCGTATTGAAATAGGGGAGGGCCAGATAAATAATCAAAAATGCAAAGAGCATACTCACAAAGCTAATTACAATAGATTCAGTAAGAAATTGGGATACCAGTTGTCTACGGTGGCTGCCCATGGTTTTGCGGATGCCGACTTCTTTTACGCGTTCTGCAGACCGCGCGGTAGCCAGATTCATGAAATTAATGCAGGCAATAATCATGATCATAATGGCAATGCTGATGAAAATGTAAACGTAGGTGAGATTACCGCCGGGCTTCATCTTACTTTCATAGTTCGTTGGATCCAGATGTACATCCGTCAATTGTCGCATGATATAACGATAACCATTTCCAGCGGCAACATAATCAGCATAGGCGATGCTTAAATTTTGTTCAATCTGCGGGCCGGCGTATTTATCTACCATCGCGGGAAATTTTGCTTCCAGTGCTTTAGGATTGGCGTCCGGTTCTAATTCTAAATAGGTGTGCGTTGAAAAGCCCGTAAAGTTAGTCTGTTGAAAAAAATTACCACCGCTTGAAAGACTGGCAAGAAAATCAAAATCAAAATGTGAGTTTTCCGGAATATTTTCACAAACCGCCGTTACCTGAAATTCTGCAAAAGGAGCAGATAATGTTTTGCCAATCGGATCAGCATCACCAAAATATTTCTTCGCGGTCTCTTCGGTAATTACCACCTTGTTTGCTCCGCGTAAAGCTTTCTCTTTGTCTCCATTCAGCACTTCAATGGTGAACATATCGAATATGTTAGAATCAGCAGCCAGAAATCTGGATTCCTCAAAAGCTTTTTCATTATTTTTTTCATCAATGTAACGCATCATCAAAGTGAATTGTCCGCCACCTGTAAAATCTGCTATGCGCGCACCGGCCACAACTTCGGGATAATCCTCAACCATCACCTCCATAAAACTGTGCGGGATTAAATCAAAGTAAGTAGTATGATTTGGATATTTTCTTTCCAAACCAATTTTATATAATTGATTCTTTTTCAGATGAAACTGATCATAAGAAAATTCATCTTCCACATGCATAAGTATTAGCGCGCAACTGGCTATGCCGACGCTTAATCCCAGGATGTTGATAAATGAATAGATTTTCTGTTTTACAAGAGCCCTTAGCCCTATTTTCAGGTAGTTTTTGAACATAGCGAGATGGGAAAATTAATTAATCTAGTATACTGACAATTCACATAATTTGTTGCAAAAGGACATTAAAATGAAGATTTCTTGTAACCACTTATCAATAAGGGCAGTCTTAAATAAAGGCATTTTAAGCTATAAGCTAATTCTAAGTAATTGCCCTTGGAGTTTTTCTTCTGTCAGGATTAGTTGTATTGATTTTTGCAATTATGCTGGTTAGCTTTCAGACTTTTAAGGCAGCGTCGGCGTAATCCGGCACAAAGTCTCAGGTACGAATAAATCTAGGTAAGCATCCCGCCGTCAACCTGCAGCACTTGCCCGGAAATGTAATCAGATAAATCTGATGCAAGAAATACGGCGGCGTTTGCGACATCATCAGGCTTGCCGCCTCTTCTTAATGGAATTGAATCCCGCCATCCTTGTACGGTGTTCTGATCCAAAACGTCAGTCATTTCAGTTTCTATAAATCCGGGTGCAATAGCATTGGATCTTATATTTCTGGAGCCCAGTTCAATAGCAATGGACTTGGTAAATCCGATAATTCCGGCTTTGGATGCAGCATAATTTGCCTGTCCTGCATTCCCTTTTATTCCAACAACTGAAGTTATGTTTATGATTGACCCGCCTTTTTGCTTCATGAACGTCTTTGTGGCAGCTTTCACCGTATTAAACACCGACTTTAAATTTACCCTCAAAACTTCATCCCATTGCTCTTCACTCATTCGCAACAGCAAATTGTCTCTAGTGATACCGGCATTATTTACCAGCACATTCAGGCTTCCAAATTCCCTGACCACTCCGGCAATTAATTCTTCGGCTGTTTTGAAATCAGAAGCATCCGATCGAAACCCCATTGCTTTCACCCCTCTTGCAGATAGCTCCTTTTCCAGTGCTTCCCCTTTTTCTACACTGGACAAGTAAGTAAAGGCAACATTTGCGCCATGCTCAGCAAAAGTTAGAGCAATAGCTCTTCCAATTCCTTTTGATGCTCCTGTAATTAGAGCAATTTTTCCTTCTAGTAAATTCATTATAAGATTGTAATGCTTTTTTGGCGACTAAAATAAGGAAAAGGCATAGCCAATTCCAACGGATGACTTCATATTGACCCTAAAATCCTTCATTTAGCTTCCGAAACTGAATTTTTTTCTATCCGAGTTTACCTTAAATTTGACCCTCAATTTGAAGTAACCATCCATGTCAAAATTTGATTTGATCGTAATTGGAGGAGGGCCGGGAGGATATGTCGCCGCCATTAGAGCCTCTCAGCTAGGAATGAATGTAGCGGTTGTGGAAAGAGCGGAATTGGGTGGAATTTGTCTTAACTGGGGTTGTATACCTACCAAGGCCTTACTTAAAAGTGCAAATGTTTTTGAGTACATAAAGCACGCGGAAGATTATGGAATAAAAGTTAAGGAATCTAAAGCCGATCTTGTCAGCATGGTGAAACGTAGCCGCGATGTTGCAGATGGAATGAGTAAGGGTGTTCAATTTTTGTTTAAGAAGAACAAAATTCAGCATATTGCAGGATTTGGTAGACTGAAGGGCAGTGGAAAAGTAGAGGTTGAAAAGGATGGCAAGAAAACCGAATATACGGCAAATAACATAATTCTTGCGACGGGAGGAAGATCCAAGGAATTGCCAAATCTTATGATTGACGGAAAGAAAATTATCGGCTATCGCGAGGCCATGACACTTCCTTCCCTTCCAAAAAAGATGGTTGTTGTAGGTTCCGGCGCAATCGGTTCTGAATTCGCTTACTTCTATAATACACTTGGAACTGAAGTAACACTGGTTGAATTCCTTCCCAACCTGGTTCCCCTGGAAGATGAAGAAGTTTCCAAGCAACTGGAACGCTCCTTTAAAAAAGCCGGAATTAAAACCATGACTAGTTCGGAGGTTACTTCAGTGGATACAAAAGGTAAGGGCTGCAAGGTAACCATTAAAACACCAAAAGGAGAGGAGAAAGTGGATTGTGATATCGTGCTGTCTGCTGTGGGTATAAGTACGAATCTGGAAAGTATGGGATTGGAAGAAGTGGGAGTGGCAATCGACAAGGGAAAAGTGATTGTTGATCAATATTATAAAACGAACATTAACAGTATTTATGCTATCGGCGACATTGTAAAAGGTCAGGCTCTGGCACACGTCGCCTCAGCGGAAGGAATCACCTGCGTTGAAAAGATTGCCGGAATGAACCCGGAACCTTTAGACTATAATAACATGCCTGGTTGTACATATTGCAGCCCCGAGATTGCATCTGTGGGTTATACGGAAAAGGCCGCAAAGGAAGCCGGCTATGAAATCAAAGTTGGCAAATTCCCATTTTCCGC